>CALMTJ010000408.1:5689-15976 GCA_937872715.1 uncultured Methylobacteriaceae bacterium | reverse complement strand
CGTCGGGCCTGGCAGGTGACGCGGATCATGGGCCTCCAAGCGGCCCTCGCCTACTCGGTCTTCCCCTGGCGCGCGCCCCTTCTACGGTTCCGCGGCCTCGATCCGGCCGCGGCCGGCTACGCGCTTTCCCTCTCGATCCTGGGGCAGATCCTGACGAGCTTCGCGGCCCCGTGGCTCTCGACCCGCGGCCGGGACCAGCGCGTCGTCGCGATCACGCTCGCGCTTTTCGCGACGGCCGGCCTCCTGGGCGCGCTGTTCGCGCCGCTCGGCTCCGTCTGGTTCTGGGTGACGATCCAGGGGCTCGGGCAGGGCGGGCTGTTCTCCGTCGCCATGACGATCATCATCCTGCGCTCTCCCGGCCCCGACGTCGCGGCCGCGCTGTCCGGCATGGTGCAAGGGATAGGCTACGTCATGGCCGGCCTCGCGCCGCTCGGGATCGGGCTCCTGCGGAGCGCGACGAGCGACCTCGCGCCCCTCGCCATCCCGCTCGTGACGGTGGGCGGCATCCTCGTGGCCGTCGCCGCCTTGGCGGGACGCGCCGGCCTCGTCGGCGCGACCCGGTAGCTACGCAGCCTCGCTCAGGGCGGGCGGAAGGGGCGCGCCGGCGAGCAGGGCCGCCCATCGGCGGTCGATCTCGGGGCGGATCCGCGCCACCGCCTCGTCCTTCACCGGCCCGTAGCCGCGAATCTCGGTGGGGGCGCGCGCGATCCACAGGAGCTCGTCGGTATCCGCCGACCCGACCCGTGCCGTCATGCCGTCCACGATCCCCTCGAACCAGCGCACGAGGTCGCGCTCGGTGCGGCGCTCGGCCGTGTAGCCGAACGGGTCGAAGGGCGTGCCGCGCAGCCGCTTCAGCTTCGCCAAGACCCGGAAGGCGGTCTGGATCCAGGGTCCGAAGGACCGTTTCAGCGGCCGTCCGCGCCCGTCTCGGCCCGAAGGGAAGAGCGGCGGAGCGAGGTGGTGCACGACGTGGTACTCGCCCTCGAACTCGCGGGCGACCTGGTCGAGGAAACCCGTCTCGGCATGGAGGCGGGCCACCTCGTATTCGTCCTTGTAGGCCATCAGCTTGAACAGGGAGCGGGCGACCGCGTCCGTCAGCGCGCTCGTGCCGAGCGCCTCCTCCGCCCGCCGCAGCCGCGCGACCCGGTCCGCGAACCGGGACGCGTAGGCGGAATCCTGGTACCCGGTCAGGAAGGCCACGCGACGGGCGATCAGCTCGTCCAGGGTCTCCGGAGCCGGGACCTCTCCCTCGGCCCCGAGCGCGGACCGGAAGGCGGCCGGGTCGGCGGCGGCGAGCCGTCCCCAGGCGAAGGCCTGCCGGTTGGCCGGGATCGCGACGCCGTTCAGCTCGATCGCGCGGTCCAGGGTCTCGAACCCGACCGGGACGAGCCCGGCCTGCCAGGCGAAGCCCAGCATGAGGACGTTCGCGAACACCGTGTCGCCGAGCAGCGTCTCGGCGGCCGCGTTGGCGTCGACCGTCGAGAGCCGGCCCTCGCCGATCACGGATTCGATCGCCCGCAGCCGGCGCGGGCTCGCGAGGTCGGCGTCGCGGAAGCGGACCACGTCCCCGGTCGGCATGGCGGCGGTGTTGACGACGGCCCGCATGCCGCGCCGGTACGCGGCCGAGGCCTTCGGCGAGGACGAGACGACGACGTCGCAGCCGATCAGCGCGTCCGCCGAGCCGGCATCGATCCGCACCTGGTTCAGCTCGCCGGGACGTTCCGCCACCCGCACGTAGCTCAGGACCGGCCCGAACTTCTGGGCGAAGCCCGTGAAGTCGAGCACGCTCGCGCCCTTGCCTTCGAGATGGGCCGCCATCGTGACCAGCGCCCCGACCGTGACCACGCCCGTGCCGCCGACACCGGTGACGAGGAGGTCGAACGGCCGTGAAAGGTCAGGCAGGACGGGCGCCGGGAGGGCAGCCGCGAGCGCGACCGCATCCCCTCCGCGGCCGCCTTTCTTGCGGCGGGTGCCGCCTTCGATCGTGACGAAGGACGGGCAGAAGCCGCCGAGGCAGGAGAAATCCTTGTTGCAGGTCGACAGGTTGATCTGGCGCTTGCGGCCGAACGGCGTCTCCTTCGGCTCGACGGACAGGCAGTTCGAGGCGACGGAGCAATCGCCGCAGCCCTCGCAGACGAGGTCGTTGATCATGACGAAGCGCTTCGGGTCGACGAGCTCGCCGCGCTTTCGCCTGCGGCGCTTCTCCGTCGCGCAGGTCTGCTCGTAGATCAGCACGGAGACGCCCGGCACCTCGCGGATCTCGCGCTGCACGGCGTCGAGCTCGCCGCGTTCGTGGAAGGTCGTGCCGCCGGGAAATAACGTCGGCGCGAACTTGTCCGGGTCGTCCGAGACGAGCGCGATCCGCTCCACGCCCTCCGCCCGCACCGCCTGGGCGATGGCCTCGACCGAGACCGGCCCGTCGACGGGCTGCCCGCCCGTCATGGCGACGGCGTCGTTGAACAGGATCTTGTAGGTGATGTTCGCGCCCGCCGCGATCGCCTGGCGGATCGCCATGGACCCCGAGTGGTAATAGGTCCCTTCCCCGAGGTTCTGGAACACGTGGCCGCGCCCCGTGAACAGGGAGGACGCCGCCCAGTTCACGCCCTCGCCGCCCATCTGGATCAGCGAGGTCGTTTCCCGGTCCATCCAGCTCGCCATGAAGTGGCAGCCGATCCCGGCCAGCGCCTGCGAGCCCTCCGGGACTCGTGTGGAGGTGTTGTGCGGGCAGCCCGAGCAGAAATACGGCGTCCGCGTCGCGCCCGGTACGGAGATCAGCCGGCTCGCCTCCGGCACGAGCAGGGCGGCGCGGGCGCGCAGGTCGAGGCCGGGGAAGATCGCGTCCAGCCGCGTCGCGACGATGCCGGCCAGGAAGCCCGGCGACAGCTCGCCCGTCCAGGGGATCAGGCGCGCGCCCGTCTCGTCGTGCTTGCCGATCATGCGGTCCGGCTTCGCGCCGGGGTAGTCGTAGAAGTACTCCTTGAACTGGCTCTCGATGATGCCGCGCTTCTCCTCCACGACGAGGATCTCGCGCTTGCCCCGGACGAAATCGAGCGCGTCGTGGAGCGGCAGCGGCCACACCATGCCGACCTTGTAGACGTCGATGCCGAGCCGCCGGCTCTCCCCTTCGTCGAGGCCGAGGAGGCGCAACGCCTCCATTAGGTCGGCGTGGCCTTTGCCTGTGGTGACGATGCCGTAGGTCGCATCCGGGATGTCGTAGATGCGCCGGTCGATCGGGTTCGCGCGGGCGAAGGCGTAGACGGCGTGCTTCTTCGCCTCCATTCGCTCCTCGATCTGCGGTCCGGGCAGGTCGGGCCAGCGATAGTGCAGGCCGCCCGGCGGGGCCGAGAAATCGGGCGTCGTGAAGAGGCGCGGAGGCGCGAGATCGACGGAGGCCGCCGATTCCACCGTCTCCGAGATCGCCTTGAAGCCGACCCACATGCCGGAGAAGCGCGACAGCGCGTAGCCGTACTCGCCGAAGGCGCCGTATTCCGCCACGGAGGCCGGGTTCAGCGTCGGCATGAACCAGCTCATGAAGGCCACGTCCGACTGGTGCGGCATGGAGGACGAGACGCAGCCATGGTCGTCGCCCGCGACCACGAGCACCCCGCCATGCGGGGAGGAGCCGTAGGCGTTGCCGTGCTTCAGCGCGTCGCCGGCCCGGTCCACGCCCGGACCTTTGCCGTACCAGAGGCCGAACACGCCCTGCACCGTCCGGCCGGCTTGCGTCTCGACCTGCTGGGAGCCGAGCACGGCCGTGGCCGCAAGGTCCTCGTTCACGGCCGGCAGGAACTCGATCCGGTTCTCGGCGAGCAGCGTCTTCGCCCGCCACAATTCGAGGTCGACGCCGCCAAGCGGAGAGCCGCGATAGCCGGACACGAATCCCGCCGTGTCGAGCCCGGCCGCCCGATCGCGCGCCGCCTGGTCGAGGAGGATGCGCACCAGCGCCTGCGTCCCCGTCATGTACACGCGGCCCGAGGAGAACCGGTACCGGTCGGCGAGATCGTAGCGGGCGAGAGCGTGGGAGGGCATGTGCGGTCCTCGGATTCGGAGCCATTCTAGAGAACGGCGGGCGGCAAAGGCTGCCGTTCTTTCCCGTCTCGAGCGTTTGAAGCGGCATATCCTTTCGACTGAGCCGTGATCGTGGCAGGATCGTTCAATGGAGCTGGAAGAGACCGACCGCCGCTTGCTGGCCGCCCTGCAGGCGGACGGGCGCGTCACGAACCAGGACCTCGCGGCCGGGTCGGGGCTGTCGAGCTCGGCCTGCTGGCGCCGCGTGCGGGCGCTCGAGGAGAGCGGCGTCGTGAGCGGCTACGCCGCGCTGATCGACCGCGAGAAGGCGGGCTTCTCGACGGCCGCCATCCTGCACGTCTCGCTCGAGCGCCACGACAGCCGCTTCGTCGAGGAGTTCGTCCTGCGCGTCAGGGGCCGTCCGGAGATCCTCGATTGCTACGCGACGACGGGCGATGCCGATTACCACCTGCGCGTCGTCGTGCGGGACATGGCGGCCTACAACCACTTCCTCGACGAGTTCGTGTTCCGGCTCCCGGGCATCCGTCAGGTCAGGACGAACGTCGTCCTGAAGGAGATCAAGCAGGGCGTCGCCCTGCCGTTCTGACGGGCGCCGGCCGAGGTGTCGCAGCCTGGATCAAAATCGCCGCCCGAGATTTGAATGGGTCGAAACTGCCTTCGACCAGGATCCGGCTTCGTGACACCAGGAGACGATCTCGCCTTGACGCGACGCGTCGCGGTCGCCGGGGGAGCGGCGACCGTCGCGGCCGCCTCTTTCGCCCATTCTCCGGCCGATGCCCAGGGCGGCGTCGCGGCCGCCGCGGCTCCCGGCGTGCCGACGGTGCCGGTGCGGTTCAGCGTGAACGGCAAGGACGCCTCCCTCGACCTCGACCCGCGCGTCACGCTGCTCGACGCGCTCCGCGAGCACCTTCACCTCACGGGATCGAAGAAGGGATGCGACCACGGCCAATGCGGGGCCTGCACGGTGATGGTGAACGGCCAACGCATCAATTCCTGCCTGTCCCTCGCGGTCATGCACGAGGGCGACGAGGTCACCACGATCGAGGGTCTGGGCTCTCCCGGGAACCTGCATCCCATGCAGGCCGCCTTCGTGAAGCACGACGGCTATCAATGCGGGTATTGCACGCCCGGGCAGATATGCTCGTCCGTGGCCATGCTGGAGGAGATCAAGGCCGGCATCCCGAGCCACGTCACCGACGACTTGGCCGCCGTCGCCTTCTCCGACGCGGAGGTGCGGGAGCGGATGAGCGGCAACATCTGCCGTTGCGCCGCCTATCCGAACATCGTCGCGGCGATCCGGGACGTCCACGGAGGGAGCCGCGGATGAGGGCCTTCACCTACGAGCGGGCCGCGAGCCCGGCCGAGGCGGCCGCGGCCGTCGCGAGGACCCGCGGCGCGAAGTTCATCGCGGGCGGCACCAACCTCCTCGACCTTATGAAGCTCGAGATCGAGACCCCGACGCATCTCGTGGACGTCAACCGGATCGGGCTGGACGGGATCGAAGGCACGCCGGACGGCGGCCTCAGGATCGGCGCGCTCGTTCGCAACACGGCGCTCGCGGCCGATGCGCGGGTCCGCAAGGATTACGCGGTGCTGTCCCGTGCCCTTCTGGCCGGCGCCTCCGGCCAGCTCCGCAACAAGGCGACGACCGCCGGCAACCTACTCCAGCGCACCCGCTGCCCGTATTTCTACGACCCGGCCAGGCCCTGCAACAAGCGCGAGCCCGGCTCGGGCTGCTCCGCCCTCGAAGGGTTCAGCCGCAATCTCGCGGTGATCGGGACGAGCGGGGCCTGCATCGCCACGCATCCGTCCGACATGGCGGTCGCCATGCGGGTGCTCGACGCGACGATCGAGACGGTCTCTCCGGACGGCGCGACCCGGTCGATCCCGATCGCCGAGTTCCACCGCCTGCCGGGCGACACGCCAGAGGTCGAGACGGCGCTGAGACCGGCCGAGCTGATCACGGCCGTGACGCTGCCGAAGCCGCTCGGCGGCCGGCATGTCTACCGCAAGGTGCGCGACCGCGCCTCCTACGCCTTCGCGACCGTATCCGTCGCGGCGGTGATCGGCGGGGACGGAAGGAACCGCTTCGCCTTCGGCGGCCTCGCCCACAAGCCGTGGCGGGTGGAGGCGGCGGAGGCCGAGTCCGGACGGGGCGCAGACGCCGTCGCCGACGGCGTGCTGGCCGGGGCGACGCCGACCCGGGAGAACGCGTTCAAGCTGCCGCTCCTGCGGCGCACCCTCGCGGCCACGCTCGCCGCGTAACCCGATCGGGGACGGACAACATGGAATTCTCCACGCCGGCAGGGCCGAACCCGATCGATACCGGGCGCGTCGTCACGAAGCCGGTCGACCGGATCGACGGGCCGCTGAAGGTTTCCGGGCGGGCGACCTACGCGTACGAGTACCACGACGAGTTCCCGAACGCGGCCTACGGCTTCGTCCTCGGGTCGGCGATCCCGAAGGGCTATATCGAGGCGATCGACGCGCGCGAGGCGGAGGCGATGCCGGGCGTGCTTCTCGTGCTGACCCACAACAACACGCCGAAGCAGAACGGTTCGGGGCAGCACAACTCGCCGCAACTGCAGGGTCCCGGGATCAAGCAGGCGGAGCAGGCGATCGCGCTCGTGGTCGCGGAATCGTTCGAGCAGGCCCGCGCGGCGGCCCGCGCCATCCGGGTCAGGTACGCCCGGGCGAAGACGGGCCATTACGACCTCGCGGCCGTCAAGGACGCGTCGAGGCCCGTCCCGAAATCGCCGGATTCGAAGGTGGGCGAATTCGACCGCGCCTTCGCGGACGCGCCGGTGAAGCTCGACGTCACCTACACGACGCCCGACCAATCCCACGCGATGATGGAGCCGCACGCCTCCGTGGCGCGCTGGGACGGCGACAAGCTCACGGTCTACACCGCGAACCAGATGATCCACTGGGCGGTGGACGGCATATCGGGGACGCTCGGCATCCCGGCCAGCAAGGTGCGGGTGCAATCAGCCTTCGTCGGCGGCGGTTTCGGATCGAAGCTCTTCCTCTACGCCGACCCTATCCTGGCGGCGGTCGCGGCGAAGCGGCTCGGGCGCCCCGTCAAGGTGGCCCTCACCCGGCCGCAGATCTTCAACCACACCAATCACCGGCCGGCGACGATCCAGCATATCCGGATCGGTGCTGCGCCGGACGGGAAGATCGTGGCGATCGGGCACGACGCCTTCTCGGGCAACCAGGAGGGCGGCGAGGCCGAGGAGGCCGCGAACCAGACGAAGCTGCTCTACGGCGGCGAGAACCGCCTCATCCGCACGCGGCTGTCGGAGCTGAACCTGCCCAAGGGCGGCGCCATGCGGGCGCCGGGCGAGGCGGTCGGGCTGCTCGCGCTCGAATGCGCGATGGACGAGCTCGCGGAGAAGACCGGGATCGACCCCGTCGAGCTCCGCATCCGCAACGACATCCAGTACGACCCGGCCAAGGGACCGGACCGTCCTTTCTCGTCCCGCAAGCTCGTCGAATGCATGCGGGTCGGCGCGGAACGGTTCGGCTGGAACCGCCGCGACCCGAAGCCGGCGAGCGTCCGCGACGGCCGCTGGCTCGTCGGCATGGGCGTCGCGTCCGGCATCCGCGACAACCTCGTCATGCCGTCCGGCGCGCGCGTGTCGGTCGACCGCGAGGGCGTGCTCACCATCGAGACCCAGATGACCGATATCGGCACGGGCTCCTACACGATCCTGGGTCAGGTCGGCGCCGAGATGATGGGCCTGCCGATCGAGAAGGTGAGGGTCCGGCTGGGGGACAGCGACTTCCCGAAATCCTCCGGCTCCGGCGGTTCGTGGGGCGCGAACTCGGCCTCGGCCGGCGTCTACGCGGCCTGCGAAGGGCTGCGGGACGAGATCGCCAAGAAGGCGGGCTTCAACTCCCGCGACGTCACCTTCGCGGACGGACACGTGTCCGCCGCCGGCCGGAGCCGCAGCCTGGCCGAGATCGCGGGTCAGGACGGCGTCGCGTTCACCGGCGAGGTGAAGTTCGGGAAGCTCGACGACACATACGCGCAGGCGAGTTTCGCGGCGCATTTCTGCGAGGTGGCGGTCGATTGGGCGACGGCCGAGATCCGCGTGCGACGTCTCCTCAGCGTGTGCGCGGCGGGCCGGATCATCAACCCGAAGACGTCCCGCAACCAATGTTTCGGCGGCATGACGATGGGTGTCGGCGCGGCCCTGATGGAGGAGCAGGTCGTCGACGGGCGCTTCGGCTATTTCGTCAACCACGACCTCGCCGAGTACCAGGTGCCCGTCCATGCCGACATCCCGGACCTCGACGTCGTGTTCCTGGACGAGATCGACGACAAGTCGTCCTGGATCAAGGCGAAAGGCGTGGGCGAGCTCGGCATCTGCGGCGTCGGCGCGGCCGTCGCGAACGCGGTCTACAACGCGACCGGCATCCGCATTCGGGACTACCCGCTGACGCTGGACAAGCTCCTGCCCGGCCTGCCGGAGATGCCTCGCCAGAGCTGACGGAGCTCAGCGGCCGAAGCGGTCGCGCCAGGCCGGGAGGGCGCCCGGGAACGGGAGCGCCGCCGCCTCGTAGACCCCGCGCGCCACCGCGCGGGCGAGGCAGCCGGAGGCGAGCGCGCCGAGTTCGGTCAGCTCCTCCGGCCCCGTCTCCGGGCCGGAGAGCGTCGAGGCCGCGAACACCGTGTCGCCGTCCATCGGCGCGAAGGCGAGGCTCAACGACCTCGCCAGCCCACCCGACGCCATGATGGCCAGCCGCTCGGCTTGACCTTTCGTGAGCCGGGCGTCGGTCGCGACGATCGCGAGCGTGGTGGCGGGCTCTGGGCCGCCCTTCCAGGTCACGCGGCCGTTGCCGCTGGCGAAGCTCGCCGGCATGCCGAGCCCGCCGAACTCCCCGTCCCGCTCGAGCGGTGCTGCCCAGAAATGCGGCCCCGGGCCGACGAGCGCCGAGCCGAGCCCGTTCACCGCCACCAGCGCCCCGACCGTCGCGCCGGTGGTCGCCGTCGCGCTCGACGAGCCGAGCCCGCCCTTCAGATCGAGCGTGGTGGCGCCGTATCCCGCGCCGGCCGTGCCGAGCCCGAAGCTCTCGGCCGCCGCCTCGCAGGCCGCGTAGCCGAGCTCGCGATAGGGCGAGTAGCGCCCCCATTCCTTGCCGCCGCCGTTCAGGAGATCGAACAGGATGGCGGTCGGGGCGATCGGGACCCGGACGTTCCGGACCGGGAGGCCGCGGTTCCGCTCGCGCAGCCAGGCATGGACGCCCGCGGTGGCGTCGAGGCCGAAGGCGGAGCCCCCGGACAGGACGAGCGCGTCGACCCGTTCCACCACCCGGTCGGGCGAGAGGCTCTCCTGCTCGCGCCCGGCGGGAGCGCCGCCCGGCACGAAGACGGACGCGATCGCGGGACGGTCGAACAGCGCCACCGTGACGCCGCTCGCGAGACCCGGATCGTCGGATTGCCCGATCCGGAGACCCGGCACGTCCGTGATGAGGTTGCGGCGCCTCACGGTCATCGGCGGATCGTCGGATCTCGCCTCGCGCGCACCGTGACGCTCAGATCCGCCGGCCGCCGAACAGCATGAACAGGAGGAGGATGGCGAGGATCAGGCCGATGCCGCCGCTCGGGTAATAGCCCCAGCCCGTTGAATAGGGCCAGGCCGGGAGGCCGCCGACCAGGAGGACGATGAGCAGGATGAGGAGGATCAGCCGCATGGGGGACATCTCCGGCCGCGCGGGACGCGATGCGGGCGCGGGGCGCATCGGGCGGTCGTGTCGGTTGGTACCGCCCGGCCGGGTTTCTACGAAAGAGGCCCGCCTCGTCGGCGGGCCTCCGTTCTCATGTGACTCGTGTCAGCCCAGGCCGATCACATTCCGATCTCGTTGCCGGAATAGTCGATCTTGCCGTCGGCGCCCTTCTTCCAGACATACATGACGTAGTCCGGACGGGTGATGTCGCCCTTCTTGGTGTAGGAGATGTCGCCGATCACGGTTTTGAAGACCTTGCCCGAGTGCATGTACTCGGCCATCTTCTTCGCATCGGTGGACTTCACGGCCTCGGCTGCCTGCGCGAGGATCTGCACCGCCGCGTAGCTGTACAGCGTGTAGGCTTCCGGATCGTAGTTCTTGGCCTTGAACTTCGCGACGACGTCCTTGGCCATCGGGTTCTTGCGCGGGTCGGGCGCGAAGGTCATGAGCGTGCCGTCGGCGCCGGGACCCGCGATGGAGGCGAACTCCTTGTCCGTGATGCCGTCGCCGGACATCATCGGGGCC
>CALMTJ010000408.1:429-5679 GCA_937872715.1 uncultured Methylobacteriaceae bacterium | reverse complement strand
CCTTGAGTCCCTGGTCGCGCATCTGGCGGATGATGAGGCCGGCCTCGGTGTGCAGGCCGCCGAAGTAAACGACGTCGACGTTCTGCTGCTTCAGCTTGGAGACGAGAGCCGAATAATCCTTTTCGCCGGTATTGACGCCCTCGTAGAGGACTTCCTTCAAACCCTTGGCGTTCATGGCCTTCTGGGTCTCGTCAGCAAGGCCCTTGCCATAGGGCGTCTTGTCGTGGACGACCGCGACCTTCTTGCCCTTGAAGTTCTTGACCAGGTAATCGGCCGCCACGACGGCCTGCTGGTCGTCGCGTCCGCAGGTGCGGAACGTGTTCCACATGTTGCGCTCGGTGAACTTCGGGTTCGTCGAGGCCGGCGTGATCTGGATGACGCTCGATTCGGCGTAGACCTCCGACGTCGGGATGGACACGCCGGAGTTGAAATGGCCGACCACCCATTTCACGCCGTCCGACACGAACTTGTTGGCGATGGACACGCCCTGCTTCGGATCGGACGCGTCGTCGCCGATCTGCATCGTGATCTTCTGGCCCATCACGCCGCCCTTGGCGTTGATGTCCTCGACGGCCTGTTCGGCGCCGTTCTTCAGCTGCGTGCCGAAGGCGGCGTTCGCTCCCGTGACGGGACCGCCGACGCCGAGCTTGATCTGAGCCTCCGCCGTGCCGCTCACGGCCAGCCCGAGACCGAGCGCGAGCCCGGCCAACAAACCTGTTTTCATGCTGATCTCCCCTCGAGGTGGTGTCCGGACGCCAAAGACAGGCTTCCTCGGAAACTCTGCCATCCCGTCGGCAGTTTCGCGCAGGTCGAGCCGCTTGTCACGGGGGTCCTGCTGCGGAACTCGGCGTCATCGGCTGCGGTCTTTCGCGCCACGTGAACGGTCCCGTGCGCTCGTAAAGCCAGCGATACTGGGTCGTCATCTGCCGGCTGCGGCGGCGGCGGAAGCTCAGGGCCGAGATGGCCGCCACCACGACGAAATCGGCGATCCCGAACCGCAGGCTGAGCAGGGTCCCGTCGAACAGGGCGAAGTGGATGAAGCGCACCGCGAAGGCGAGCGGCACCGACCAGAGCACGACCTGCCAGACCGGCCGCCACGTGCCGGCGATGGCCCGCCCCGTCATCCAGGCCGTCCAACCGCCGAGCAGGCAGGTGACCAGGATGAACAGCCAGGCGGAGGGTTCTTCGTAGAGGATGCCTTGCATGATCGGCCCTCAATGCGGCTCGCGGTGCTGTGCACAGTGAAAGATCTCTATCACGGCCAACTCTCCGGTCGTGACGTCGGCCCGGTACACGATGACGTATGGTCGCCCGCTCACGACCCACTCGCGGGTCGTGGGAACAGAGCCGGAGCGACCCATCTCCGGGAATTCCGTCAGCAGCCGGGCCGCCGCCCGGATGTCTCGCACGACGCGCTGCGCCGATCCGGGGCTCTCCCTCGCGATATGGCTCGAGATGTCGGACAATTGCCGTCCGGCCTTGCTGGTGAAGCGCAGCCTCACACGTCGAGCCTGCGCCACATCCCGTCCGTCTCCTCCTCCGTGAGGAGACGTTCCCGACCCGCGTCCAGGTCTGCCACCGTGCGGCGGACATCCTCGACCTGCTCCTCCGTGAGCCGATACTCGGTGCTGCGCTCGTGCAAGCGCACGATGGACCGGATGTTCTCTGCCGCCCAGTCTTGCTCCGTTTCGGGCAGAGTTCGGAGCTCAGCGATGGCATCGTCGAGGAGCTTGCTCATCTGCCCATCCTGATATGAATGTTGTCCGCCGGGCGATCACGCAGGGCGAGCGGCACCTACCAGAGCACGGCCCGCCAAGATCTTACGACGACCCGTCGAGCAGCGAAACCGACCTGTCGACGTCGAAATCGTCATCCGTCATCGCATGCAGGTCGATCGGGCATCGGGCTATGCTCCAGACGGGAGCCTGGGAGTTGGCGTCATCGTTCTCGTCGAGATTGGCCTTCGCCTGACGCTTCGCCTGGCGCCATAGCTGGTCGAGATCGATCCTGCGCCGCATGGAAGCCGTGAGCTTGGACTGGAGTTGGATCTGGAACGTCACGATCTCGCTGCGCCAATGCCGGGCGGCGGGAGAATTCGGGGCCACGGCCAGTTTGACGGCATGCACCAGGATCAGCCGCACCAGGCTTTCCGCCGCGTCGAGCTGGCTCCGACCCACGTCCTCGATCTCCTCGGCGACATGTTCCAAGTCGAGCTCGCTCGGGAGGCGGCCGGGCGTCTCGACGAGCCGGCGCAGGGCGGAGGCCTGCTGCTCGGACCAGGCGAGGATGTCGTCTTCGTAGAGCTGGTAAGTGTCCATGGATCGAATCTAGCCGAAACGGCCCGTCATCGCTAATGCCGCCCGCCCTCGAGATAGGCCGCCTGGACCTGCGGGTCGGCGAGGAGCTCCTTGCCGGTTCCGGCGAGCGTGATGGTGCCTGTCACCATGACGTAGCCGCGATGGGCGAGCTTCAGCGCGTGGTAGGCGTTCTGCTCGACGAGGAACACCGTCATCCCCTCCCGCCCGTTCAGGTCGCGGATCACGTCGAAGATCTGCTTCACGATCAGGGGCGCGAGGCCGAGCGAAGGCTCGTCCAGGAGGAGCAGGCGGGGCCGCGCCATCAGCGCGCGGGCGATCGCCAGCATCTGCTGCTCGCCGCCCGACATGGTGCCGCCGCGCTGGTACAGCCGCTCCTTCAGGCGCGGGAAGATCGCCAGCATGCGCTCAAGATCGGCGCCGAAATGGGCGAAGCCGTCGAGCGACGCGCCCATCTGCAGGTTCTCGTACACCGTCATGCGGGGGAAGATGCGGCGCCCTTCCGGCGATTGCGCGATGCGCAGCCGCGAGATCTCGTGGGTTGGCAGGCCGGTGATGTCCCGCCCGGCGAAGGTGATGCGGCCGCGCCGCGCGCGGGGGCTGCCGCACACGGTCATCATCAGCGTCGACTTCCCGGCCCCGTTCGCGCCGATCAGCGTGACGATCTCGCCCTCGTAGACGTCGAGGTCGACGCCCTTCAGCGCGATGATGTTGCCGTAATAGGTCTCGACGCCCCGCACGCTGAGGAGCGGCTCGGCGCCGCCGGTTGGAGCGATCCCCGTCTCCCCGACCGGGATGGCGATGCCGGCGGCGCTCATGAGTGCAGGTCCACGCCGACTTCGGCCTCGACCTTCTCCACCTCCTCGTCCTCCACGCCGAGATAGGCGGCGATCACCCGGGGGTCGTTGCGGACGGTCTCGGGCAGGCCGTCGGAGATCTTGGTGCCGTAATCCAGCACGACCACGTGGTCGGAGATCTCCATCACCACCGACATGTCGTGCTCGATGAGGAGGAGGGACGTGCCGTGGTCGGACCTGACGGACAGGAGGAGCTGGTTCAGCTCGTTCGATTCGCGCGGGTTCAGGCCGGCCGCCGGCTCGTCGAGGCAGAGGAGCACCGGATCGGTGCACATGGCGCGCGCGATCTCGAGCCGGCGCTGCGCACCGTAGGGGAGGTCGCCCGCCGGATCGTCGGCCCGGTCGGTCAGGCCGGTCCTGTCCAGCCAGTAGCTCGCCTTGGCGCTCGCCTCCTTCTCGGCCTTCGGGTAGCCGCCGATCCCGAATATGCCGAGGAGGCTGAAGCCGGAGGCCAGCATCAGCGGATTGTGCTGGGCGACGAGCAGGTTCTCCAGCACCGTCATGCCGGAGAACAGCCGGATGTTCTGGAAGGTGCGGGCGACCTTGGCCTTCCAGTTGATCGAGTGCCCCGGAAGGCGCTCGAGAAGGTGCGTCGCGCCGGACGGATGGCGGAGGCTCAGCATGCCCTCCGTCGGCCGGTAGAAGCCCGTGATGCAGTTGAAGACGGTGGTCTTTCCGGCGCCGTTGGGGCCGATCAGGGCGGTGATGTCGCCCCGCGCGCAGGAGAAGGACAGGTCGTTCACCGCGACGAGGCCGCCGAAGCGCATCGTCAGGTGCTCGACGGCGAGGATGGAGGCCGCCATCAGCCGTGGCCCTCCTTCACGAGGGCGCCAGAGATGCTCTTCCGTTCCTTCAGAACGGCGGAGGGCTCGCGCACGGAGATGAGGCCGCGCGGGCGCCAGATCATCATCGCCACCATGGCGAGGCCGAACAGGAGGAGGCGATACTCGTTCGGGTCGAACCCCTCCCCGAACAGCGCCTTCAGGAAGCCGAGGTTGCGGAGCATCTCCGGCCCGCCGACCATCGCGATGGCGGCGATCGCGACGCCGACCTGCGACCCCATCCCGCCGAGGACCACGATGGCCAGGATGGTGGCCGATTCCAGGAAGTTGAAGCTCTCCGGGCTGATGAAGCCCTGCCGGACCGCGAAGAACGACCCGGCGAAGCCGCCGAACATCGCGCCCGTGGCGAATGCGGTGAGCTTCGTGTTGGTCGTGTTGATGCCGAGCGACCGGCAGGCGATCTCGTCCTCTCGGAGCGCCTCCCAGGCCCGGCCGATCGGCAGCCGCCGCAGCCGGTTGGTGACGAGGTTCGTCACGAGCGCCAGGGCCAGGATGAGGTAGTAGAGGAAGATCACCCGGTGCATCGGGTCGAAGTCGAAGCCGAACCGGGACGCGAAGCCGTCCTCGTCGGCCGTGAACGGGAGGCCGAAGAAGGACACGCGCGGGATGGAGGTGATCCCGGCGCCGCCGCCGGTGAGATCGACCCAGTTGATGAGGACGAGCCGGATGATCTCGCCGAAGGCGAGCGTCACGATGGCGAGGTAGTCGCCCCGCAGCCGCAGCACGGGAAAGCCGAGCAGGATGCCCCAGAGCGCCGCCAGGATCCCGGCGACGGGCAGGCAGATCCAGAAGGACAGCCCGAAGGTGGTGGCGAGGAGCGCGTAGGAATAGGCCCCGACCGCGTAGAAGGCGACGTAGCCGAGGTCGAGGAGCCCGGCGAGGCCGACCACGATGTTCAGGCCCCAGCCCAGCATCACGTAGGTCAGGATCAGGATTCCGAGATCGATCCAGTAGCGCGCCTCGGACAGCCCGCCCTTGCCGAGCACCATGAGGAGCGGGAAGAAGATCGCGGCGCCGACGAAGAGCGGCAGCCCCTTCGGGCCCTGGACCAGCGTGTCGCCGGTCTCGGCGTGGTAGAGGCCGTGGCAGGCGTCCCGCGCCTCGGCGATGATCGGGTTGAAGGCCGAGCGGTAGAGCGTCGCATCCATCTCGTCGGCGATGCCCTCGAGCCGCCCCTTCAGGACCGCGAGCGTGACGGGATCGACCGCGCTCACTCCCCGGCCCTCATGCTGAGAT
>CALMTJ010000408.1:0-419 GCA_937872715.1 uncultured Methylobacteriaceae bacterium | reverse complement strand
CGCCACGGCCGCCACGCGGGCCGCCGGAGCCACCGTGCCGGGACGGGCGGGGGTGATCGCCGCCTTGCGGGTCCGCCGGGGCCGGGCGAGCAGGCCGGACTCGCCGCGCAGGAGCCCGATCCCGAGCCGGGCCGCGAAGACGAGGCCGCACAGGGTAGCGACCAGGCCCCAGCGCGGGTAGAGGTAGAGCCCTCCGGACTCGCTCTGGTCCGTCCGCAGAAGCAGGATCGGGATGGACAGGCCGAACATGGCGAGGGCCGCGAAGGCCGCCCCGCGCAGATGCGCCGGCCACCCGCCGACGGCCGGGAGGGCGCCGGCCGCGCCCGAAAGGGCGGCGGCGCCCGCAGGCGAGACGGAGGGCGGGGGGACGGCCGTCATCAGACCTTCTCGACCTCGGGCCGTCCGAGGATGCCGGACGG
>CALMTJ010000407.1 GCA_937872715.1 uncultured Methylobacteriaceae bacterium | reverse complement strand
GCGTTCAGCGGCGGGGGCACGTTCGGGGGCGATAGCGCCGGCTTCGGAAATGCCGGGTTCGACAATGGCGGGTTCGACACCGGAGGCTCCGATGCCGGCTTCCAGGACGCGTCCTTCGACGGCGGCGGCGATTTCGGCGGTGGCGGCGGGGACGATTCCTGGACCTGATCCCACGCAACGACGACGTCTCTCGACGGCCGGGCACTCGCCCGGCCGTTCTCGTCCCCGAAGGTCAGATCACCTTGACGCGGGTTCCGACCCGGACCCGCTCGTAGAGATCCTCCACGTCCTCGTTCATCATCCGGATGCAGCCGGACGAGACGTTCTGCCCGATCGTGTAGGGCTCGTTCGTGCCGTGGATGCGGTAGAGCGTCGAGCCGAGATACATGGCGCGCGCGCCGAGCGGGTTGCCGGGCCCCCCCGCCATGTGGCGGGGCAGGTCCGGGCGGCGCTTGATCATCTCGGCGGGCGGCGTCCAATCCGGCCATTCGCGCTTGGCCGTGATCGTCTTCAGGCCCGACCAGGTGAAGCCCGGCCGGCCGACGCCGATGCCGTAGCGGAGCGCCTGCCCGTCGCCTTGGACGAGGTAGAGGAACTTCGACGGCGTATCGATCACGATCGTGCCGGGCGCCTCGCCGCCCGCATAGGCGACCGTCTGGCGCCGGTATTCCGGCGAGGGTTCCGCATAGACGATCGCGGCCTCGGGGCCCGACGGCAGCGCCGCCATCCGGCGCGGACGGGACGGCTCCTCGAACGGATCGGCGGGTTCAGGCCGGGAATAGGCGGTGCCGTATCCGGCGCCCGGCCGCCCGTACTGGCGCTGCGGCGCGGCTCCGGGATCGCGACCGGTCATCAGGAGCTCGATGAACCCGCCTCCGTAGCCCGGCGCGCCGCCCGGCTGGTTGTAGAGCGCCTGGGCCTGGGCTCCTCCCGCCGTCAGGACGGCGCCGGCGAGCGTGAGGAGAAGCATGCCGGGCTGCATGAAGGGATACTCTCGGATCAGGCGCGGATGGGCGCCGGGGACCGCTCCAATGTCCGCCCGAGCATTAAGCATCCCATGAAGAACAAGCCTCGCGGAGAATGAACACCCCCGATAAGCCGAGCCTTCATGGAAACAGAGTTGACGTTGTCCTCCCAAACATAGTTAAGTTTGTCCAACACAGCCCGATGATGATCCACGCGTCATGGCCGGGCTCGGCCCGGCCATCCACGTTTGTCCGGGGCCGTGACGTCGAAGGGCTTGCTCGCGGCAGCGTCCTTCGTGGATGGCCGGGCCAAGCCCGGCCAAGACGGACCGACCGGAGCTCCCGGGGTCTTGCTGCCTGCCGCCGCCGGACGGCCGATCTCGACGGTTTCGATGAGCGCCGCCATGCCGCTCGTCCCCTGCCCGCGGCGCCTGATCCGCCGGCGCAGCGTCCGGATGACGTCCCGGATCCCCGCGACGTCCAGAAGGAGCGCGAGGGCGAGATAGGTGCCCCCGCCCACCGCTACCTGGCAGGCGAGCGCCGCGGCCGGGGAGCCGGGCATCGGCAGCCCGTGAAGGAGAGCCGCCATGGCGCCGGTCGCGAGGGAGCAGGCGAGGAGGGCCCGCCAGGGAAGCCGCGCGCCGGACGGGAGGGCGACGGCCGTCAGCACGACGAGCGCTGCACCGAAGCTCGCGAGCTGCACGGCCGCGAACCCGGCCGGGCTGGACAGGCCCGGCTCCAGCAGGATGAGGCCGACATCCACCGCGAGCGCCACGATCGCGGCCGCCACCACGGGTCCCGTCCGGCGGCGCAGCTGGAAGACCGGGTTCAGCCCGTACTGGACGAGCCCGTAGGCGGCGACCGCCGGGATCGCGAAGGGAACGATCGTCCCGAGACGGCCTCGGAACGAGGCCGGGACGAAGATCGCCTCGAAGGACGGCCAGACGAGGAGCAGCCCGGCCGCCGCCGGCAGCAGGATGGCGGCGGTCGCCGCGAGGTTGCGGGCCACCTGCCGCTCTCCGGCCTCGACGCCGTCGCGTTCCGAGGCCCGGACCGCGAGCTGGAACAGGGCGAGGTCGAGCGCGGAGCCGAGGTTCTGGAAGAGCCGGAGCGCGATCTCGCCCGCGAGCGAGAAATAACCGGCCTCCTCGAACCCGCCGCGATCCGCGAGCCACAGGCGGTTGGCGAGCGGCAGGAATTGGTAGACCGCGCTCGCCGCCACCAGCGGCAGCCCGTAGCGGACGAAATCACGCACGAGGGCCCCGCTCGCGAGCCCGGGTCCGGCGCCCGGGTCGCGCAAGCGTGCCCAGGACGACGCCACCATGATCGCCGCGGCGGCCGCCGAGCCCGCAAGGACGAGCGCCGGATCGCCGGACAGCCAGGCGGCCGCGCTCGCGAAGGCGAAGGCGAGCGTGGCGCGCCCGAGCTGGAGAACCGCGTAGGCGCGGCCGAGGAATCGCGCCCGGGCGAGCGCGGTCAGGTAGTCGAACAGCGCGAGCGCGAGCCCGGCCGCGACCGCGCCGGAGAGCAGCGCGGGCGGCAGGCTGAGATCGAACCCGGCCATGAGCCCGGCGAACGCCGCCACGAGGACGAGGGACACGCACGCGTAGCAGAGGTCGAGGGTCGACCGGAGCGCGGGCGCCTCGCGGCGCGCGCGCTCGGAATAGAAGCGCGTCGCCGCGAGCCGCAGCCCCTCGAACAGGGCGGTGTTCAGGACGACCGCGATCGACATGCCGATCGCGTAGCGGCCGAACGCCTCCGGCCCGATCAGGGACGCGACGGCGAGCGAGAGCCCGAAGCTCAGCCCGGCATTGACGAGGAAAATCGCGACGAACGACAAGAGGTGAGCCCGGTTTCCGCCACCCTAGCGGCCCCTCGCCAACACACAGTTACGGTGCCGAGCCGCTGCCGTCCGAAACCCGTGCGGGCTGAGCGACAAGCCGTCATCGCGAGCGGAGTGAAGCGATCCGCGTCCGCCTCCTGGATCGCGTCGCTCCGCTCGCGATGACGGGCGGTCAGGACCCGAAGCGGGCTTCCGCCGAGCAGATCGCCACGAAGGCGCTGAGCACCGCGACCGAACTCAGGAGGTCGAGGAGCCGGGCGGGCGCCTCCTGACCGAACAGGACGACGGTGCCGGCGCTGAGGGCGAGCGAACCGAGACTTGCCACCAGGGTCATGACGGCACTCCGGGACTGGTACTCACCCCCTCGAGCGACGGGTGTCCCGCTGTCGGCCTCCGCAAGAACCGTTCCGGAACCGGCCCGGCGCTCGCGCTATTTCGACAGGGCGACGTAGACGCCGGCCCAATCCTCCGGCGGCGGCTCGTCGCGGAACGCCTCCACCCGCTCCCCGTAGAGGTCGTAGAGGCCGGAGATCTTGAGGGCGCCGGCGATCGCCCGGCATTCGGCGATCCGCTCGTCGGCGCCCGTCCAGTCCCGCGACCGGTAGCTCGCGATCATGGCGGCGTGGCTCGCCGCGAGCCGGGTGAAATCGGCGCCCGACCGCACCGTCTCGTCGCCGAGGAGCGCGAACACGGTTTCCGGCTCCGTCTTGCCCTTCACCCTGATCAGGTCGAGCTCGATGACGGCGAAGCCCTCGCGCTGGGCCGCCGCCGCCGTCCCGGCTCCCAGCACCACCTTGACCCCGTAGAATTTCGACTGCCCTTCGAGCCTCGAGGCGAGGTTCACCGTGTCCCCCAGCACGGAATAGTCGAAGCGCAGCGTCGAGCCCATGTTGCCGACGACGCATCCGCCCGTGTTGAGGCCGACGCCGACATCCAGCGGGATGTAGGTGTGGCCGCCGGCCAGCGCCTCCGCCTCGCGCTCGGCGTTCACGGCGGCCAGCCGCCGGAGCATGTCGAGCGCGGCGAGGCACGCGTTGCGCTCTTGGCGCGGATCGTCGAGCGGCGCGTTCCAGAACGCCATGATGGCGTCGCCCATGTATTTGTCGATCGTGCCCTTCTGGTCGAGGATCGCGTTGGTGAGCGGCGTGAGGAAGCGGTTCATCAGGGCGGTCAGGCCCTGCGGATCGTGCTTGTAGCTCTCCGAGATGGTGGTGAAGCCCCGCACGTCCGAGAACATGATCGTCATCACCCGCTCTTCGCCGCCGAGCTTCAGCTTCTCCGGCGATTGCGCGAGCTGAGCCACGAGGGCAGGCGACAGATACTGCCCGAAGGCGGACCGGATGCGGTTGCGGCCGATCTGCTCGCGGAAATAGTTCGTGAAGACGAGGGTCAGGTAGACCAGGAAGCTGGATAGGAGCGGGAAGGTCGCATCCAGGAGGATGCCGTCGTTGACGTAGCGGAGCCAGGAGGCCGCGACGAGGCAGGCCGCCACCACGGCCCCGAACAGGAGGAGCGAGAAGGCGCCGAGCACCGGCGCGAACAGGATGATCGCGACCGCGACCGCGGCCGCGACCGCGATCTCGATCGCGGCCGCGTAGTTCGGCGCGAACAGAACCTGTCTCGTCAGCGCGCTTTCGAGGAGCTGGGCGTGCACCTCGACGCCCGGCATCACCCGCTCGACCGGCGTGGTCTTGTTGTCCAGGAGGCCGATCGCGGAGGTGCCGACGAGGACGATCTTTCCGGCGAGCCGGGCGGGGTCGACCGTGCCGGCCACCACGTCGCGGGCCGAGATGAAGCGGGCGGGATCATGGTGGTTGAAGTGCACCCAGACCTGCCCGAAGGAATCGGTCGGCAGTTCGAAGCCTGGAAGCGCCACCGACCTCACGCCGGCTGCGTCCGTCTTGAGCAGGACGGAGCCGGACCCGGTCAACACCCGCAGGATCTCCAGGGTGAGGGTCGGGATGATCGAGCCGTCCGCCCCCATGACGATCGGCACCCGCCGGACGATGCCGTCGCGCTCGGGCGTGATGGTGAAGAGGCCCCGCCCCGCCGCCGCCGCGTCGATGGCCGGCACGTTGCGGAGGATGCCCGGGAAGCTCGGGATGAAGGAGGCGGCGTCCGGCCCGAGCGTCGCGATCCCGGTCTGGGGCGGCGCGTCCGGGCTCGCCGGGACGGCCGTGTCGAGCGCCGTCTGCCCCAGCACCACGCGGGACGCCCGGATCGCGCGCGCCAGGACCTCGTCGTTGCTGGGCAGGTTCTCCAACGCGGCCCGCACCTGCGGATCGAGGCCCGTCAGGCTCCCGGCGATGAGGCCAGGCGACATGCGGTCCGGCTCGGCGAAGACGATGTCGAAGCCGATCGCCGCGATCCCGGCCGCCGTCAGCCGGTCGACGATGTCCGCCACCACCGTCCGGGGCCAGGGCCATTGCCCGAGATCGCGCAGGCTCGCCTCGTCGATGTCGACCACCATCACGGCCGGCTGCGGCAGAGCCTGGCGGGGACGAAGCACCTGGAAGGCGTCGAAGGTGCGCAGCCGGAGGATTTCGACCGGGGCCGGATCCCAGACCCGGACGGCGATCAGGACGCCGAGGAGCGGGATCGGGCAGCCATCGGGCGGGGACACGCTGC
>CALMTJ010000406.1:3879-7008 GCA_937872715.1 uncultured Methylobacteriaceae bacterium | reverse complement strand
CCGCCGCCTCCCGCCCGTCTCAGGCAGAACGATGAAGCTCGTTGCGGGCAACTCAAACCGGCCGCTCGCGGAAGCCATCGCGCATTACCTCAAGACCCCGCTCGCCCGAGCCATCGTGCGGCGCTTCGCCGACATGGAGATCTTCGTCGAGATCGGCGAGAACGTCCGGGGCGAGGACACCTTCATCATCCAGTCCACGTCGTTCCCGACGAACGACCACCTGATGGAGCTACTGATCATCTCCGACGCCCTCCGGCGCGCCTCCGCCCGTCGGGTGACGGCGGTGATCCCGTATTTCGGCTACGCCCGGCAGGACCGAAAGTCGGCCGCCCGGACGCCCATCTCGGCCAAGCTCGTCGCCAACCTGATCGAGCATTCGGGCGTCGACCGCGTGCTGACGCTCGACCTCCATGCCGGGCAGATCCAGGGCTTCTTCGACATCCCGACCGACAATCTCTTCGCCGCGCCCGTGATGGTGCGGGACGTGAAGGAGCGCATCAACGGCTCGGACAAGATCGTGGTGTCGCCGGACGTAGGAGGCGTGGTGCGGGCGCGGGCGCTCGCCAAGCGGATCGACGCGCCGCTCGCCATCGTCGACAAGCGGCGCGAGCGCCCGGGAGAGTCGGAGGTCATGAACATCATCGGCGACGTCGCCGGCAAGTCCTGCATCCTGGTGGACGACATCGTCGATTCCGGCGGGACGCTCTGCAACGCCGCCGAGGCGCTGCTCGTCGCCGGCGCGAAGGACGTCTACGCCTACATCACCCACGCGGTGCTGTCCGGCGGCGCCGTTTCCCGCATCACGAGCTCCAAGCTGAAGGAGCTCGTGATCACCGATTCGATCCAGCCCACGGAGGCCGTGAAGGTGGCCCGCAACATCCGGGTCATCACCATCGCGCCGCTGATGGGCGAGGCCATCGCCAGGACGGCCACGGAATCGAGCGTGTCCAGCCTGTTCGATTGAGCGTGGCCGCTCCCTCCTGGTCTCCCGGCCCGCCGTGTCCTAATCTCAACGTTCAAGCCGCCGCCCCGAGGGACGACATGACCGCCGCTCCCATGAACCTGTCCCGCCTCATCGAGATCGCGAAGACGGTGAAGATGAGCGAGTCCCAGAAGGCGGAGCAGCGAAACAGCTTCGTCTTCGGGAACACCCGGATAGAGAATGAGAGCATCACCTGGGAGCAGGTGGAAGAGGTGGGCAGGTTGCTTGATCGCCAGGAGCGAGGCTGCGGGGGGGATTGATCTCCGATCCCGCAGATCGTGCGCGGCGGGAGGTTGAGAACGGCTTCCGGCAGTTCGCGCACTGCCTCGAACTGATCGACTACTACCTGGACCCCGAACGGCCCTTCGCGTTGCGCGAGACCACCATCCTGGAGTTCCAGCGATTGGCGGTCGACGGGATCGAGCCCGATCCAGGCCGATACCGGACGCTGCCGGCCGGGATCACGGGAAGCAGGCACACTCCCCCTCCGGCTTTCACGGTCGCGGAACACGTCCGGCGCATGTGCGACTACGTGAACGACAATTGGCACGATCGGACGGCCTTCCACCTCTCCGCCTACGTCATGTGGCGGCTGAACTGGATCCATCCGTTCAGCGACGGCAACGGGCGGACGTCCCGGATACTCTCCTACCTGCTGCTCTGTCTCCGTCTGGGCTACCGGCTGCCGGGAACGCTGGCCATTCCGCATCAGATCGAGGCCGACAAGACTCACTACATCGCGGCGCTCGAGGAGTCGGACAGCGCGGCATCGGGCGATCTCGTGGACGTCGGTCCGATGGAAGCGATGCTGAAGGCGATGCTCGCCAAGCAGCTCCTCAGCGTCATAGAGGCCGCCGAGGCAAGATGATCCCGGACGGCTTGCTGCTCGCCGCCCGGCTCACACCTGCCCGTGCACCAGCCGGTGGATGAAGCCGAGCTTGCCGATCACGGCCGGGGACAGGATGAACGGGTAGAGGTCGCTCTGCCCCATGCAGCGGTTCACGCTGTTCAGCGCGAAGGCGAGCGGGATCCAGGTGTTCACGAGCGGCCCGAAATCCCCGGCCCGGTAGACGTCCACCTCCGCCTTCACGGCGAGCTCCCCGCTATGGTCCGCGCGGGGGTCGACCGCCATGCCGAAGGCGCGCGCCATCTCGAGCGAATCCACGATGTGGAGGTAATGCGCCCAGGTCTCGGCGAAATCCTCCCAGGCATGGGTGGTGGCGTAGGCCGAGATGTAGCTCTCGCTCCAATTGGCCGGCACGCCCTTCTCGTAATGCCGCTTCAGCGCTTCGTCGTAATCCTCGCGGTCGTCGCCGAACACGGCCCGGCATTCGTCGAGCTTGCCGCCATCCCGGACGAGGACGTCCCAGTAGAAATGGCCGACCTCGTGGCGGAAATGGCCGAGCAGCGTCCGGTAGGGCTCGCCCATCTGCGAGCGCCTTCGCTCCCGCTCGATGTCGTCGGCCTCCGCCAGCGCGATGGTGATGAGGCCGTCGTCGTGCCCGGTCATCACCTTTGGACCGTCCGGCGTGGGCCTGTCGGCCAGGAAGTCGAAGACCAGCGGCTCGCCGGCCTCGCCTGACGCGGGCGTCGGCAGGCCGAGCCGCAGGAGCGTGAAGAACAGCCGGTGCTTGGCGGCCTCGATCTTGCGCCAGGAGCCGAGCGCCTGCGGATCGGCGATGTCCGGGATCGTCCGGTTGTGGCGGCAGGCGCGGCAGAGACGGTCCGGCCCGTCGGCCGGGACCAGCCAGTTGCAGGCGTCGTGCTCGGCATTGGCGCAGAAGCGGTACCGTCCCCCGACATCCGCGAGCGACCGCCAGGCGCCCTCGCCGTCCGGATCGAGGGAGGCCAGCACGTCCGCCTCCGGAATGTAGCCGAGCCGGTGTCCGCAATTCTCGCAGCGGACGTTCTCGAAATACAGGAGCTGCCCACAAGACGGGCACTTGAACAGCTTCATCGAACCAGACTCGTTGCGGGGCCGGACCTCGCGCGCGCCGAACAATCGCGCGCTCATGCGATTGTTCCTGCCTCGGACGGAACAGACAGGACGCCGCGGTGTGACGAACGATTGGCCTGTCGGCCTGAAGGTACTGGCGGGGGTCGCGCGCCGCGCGCTCCGCGGGGGGGGCCCCCAGGGGGGCGCGGTG
>CALMTJ010000406.1:1064-3869 GCA_937872715.1 uncultured Methylobacteriaceae bacterium | reverse complement strand
GCTTCCTGTGCCCGGCCTCCCCCAGCCGGACGAGCGCGGCGGAAGCCGGGCTGCCCGAATTCGCCGACGTGGTGCTCCCGACGCCGGACGGCGAGACGCTGGTCGGCTGGTGGAAGCCGCCCGAGCCCGGGCGGGCGCTGATCCTCTATTTCCACGGGAACGGCGGCAGCCTCCTGAACAGGCGCGAGCGCGCCCGGGCGCTGACCCGGGACGGGCGGGGCCTGCTCATCATCAGCTACCGGGGCTATTCGGGCTCGAGGGGCTCGCCGTGGGAGGCGGGCCTGCGGGTCGATGCCCGGACGGCGTATCGCTGGCTCGCCTCCTACGCTCCTGGCCGGATCGTGCTCTACGGCGAGTCGCTCGGCACGGGCGTCGCCGTCAGGCTCGCCACGGAGGAGCGCGTCGGCGGCATCATCCTGGACTCGCCCTTCACCTCCACGGCCGACGTGGCGAAGACGCTGTTCTGGTACGTGCCCGTGACGCTCCTGATGCGGGACCAGTTCAGGTCGATCGACCTCGTCGGCGGCCTCCGGGCGCCGCTGCTCGTGCTGCACGGCGAGCGCGACGGGGTGGTGCCCATCGCGCAATCGAAGCTGCTCTTCGAGGCGGCGCCGGAGCCCAAGACGTACGTGGCGCTGCCGGACGTCGACCATGTCGGCGCCCTGGAGCACGGCGGCCTCGCGGCGGTGGAGACCTTCCTGCGCGGGATCGAGGCGGGGCTGTGATGGAGAGCAGGACCGCCCCAGACTGAGCCACGGCCTGTACCGTCATGGCCGGGCGGGGGGCGGGCGCCCCCCCACGTCCGACGTCACGGCCCCGGGTCGGCGTGGGTGACCGGGCCAAGCCCGGCCATGACGACGGGTCGGTAATCGGGTCTATTCCGAACGCAGCGGGTCGTGCCCCCAGTTCATGAGCGAGTAGCGCCAGCGCGAATGCTCCTTGTCCTGCGCCGGCCCGCCCTGCGCGAGGTGGCGGTGCACGTAGCCCACGACCTTTCGCATGTGGCGGTAATCCTCGTCCGTCAGGGCGGCCGCCTTCTTGCGCTTGATGGCGACGATGCGGCGGCCCTCCTGGTGGCCGACCGCCTCCCCCTCGCCTTCGTGCGTCCAGCCGACCGAGCGGCTGTCGTCCGTGGCGAGCCATTTCTCGAGCGAGGCCGGGCTCATGTTCACGGCCCGGCCGAACTCCCGCCTGATCGCCGGCCTGTCGAGATCGCCGTCGCTCCCGGCCATGGCGGCCCTACCGGAACGGGTTCAGGGACGCCACGCCGCCCTGGACGCGGCCGAGGCCGGACTTCGCGGTGGCGTTGCCGGGATCGATGGCCGTGGCGCGCGTGTAGCTCTCCACCGCCTCCTGGCGCCGGCCGGCCTTCTCCTGCGCGACGCCGCGCCAGGCCCAGGCATCGGCGCTCTTGTTGTTGAGGTTCAGGGCCGCGTTGTAATCCTCGATCGCCTTGTCGAACTGGTTGGTGGCGATGAGGCTCTGGCCGCGGGCCGCGTAGGGGGCCGACACGTAGGAGTTCCGGTCGATGGCGGCGTCGAAATCGATGATCGCCTCGCGGTGGCGGCCCATGCGCTGGTAGACGAGGCCGCGGGCGTGCAGCGCTTCCGCGCTCTCGGGCGTGAGCCGCACGGCCTGCGTCAGGTCGGACAGGGCGGAATCGTAGCTGCCCTGTGTCCGTTCGAGGTTGGCGCGCCCGATATAGGCAGGCCCGTAATTCGGGTCGGCCTCGACCGCGCGGGTGAAATCCGTCATCGCGGAATCGTTTCGGCCGGTCTGCCGGTAGGCGAGGGCCCGGTTGGTATAGGCGGCGGCGTTGTTCGGATCGACCTGAAGCGCCTTGTTGAAATCGCCGATGGCGTCGCCGTAGCGGCCGACGCGGGCATAGGCGGCTCCGCGGGTGTTGTAGGCGCCCGGGTCGTTCGGGTTGCGCTGCACCACCTCCGACAAGGATTCGATGTTCACGGACGCCGTGCCGGTCTTGTCCTCCTCGACAACGGCGACCTGCGGCCCCCGCGTCGCCGCCACGGAATTGCAGCCCGCGAGCGCGGCCGCGATCCCGGCCGCCGCCACGGCCTTCCGTGCACCTGTCCCGAACATCGATCGATCTCCCGTCCGCCGGCGGAAGGTGTCGGCACGCCGTAAGGAAAGTCTGAAGGCTAGGCGGCCGCCGCTGCGGTGACGGGACGCGGGGCCGGGGGAGCGCCGGGCCTCGCCGGCCGCAGCCCGCCGCGCGGCGGCGCCTTCGGCTTCATCGGCAGCAGCCCTTCGCGCTGCATCTGCTTGCGGATGAGCTTGCGGGCGCGGCGCACGGCCTCCGCCTTCTCGCGCGCCCTCTTCTCCGACGGCTTCTCGTAATGGCCGCGCAGCTTCATCTCGCGGAAGACGCCTTCGCGCTGCAGCTTCTTCTTGAGGGCGCGGAGCGCCTGGTCGACGTTGTTGTCCCGAACAAGAACCTGCACGCGCCGTCCTCGCCTGATCGCCCGATGCTGCTGGAATCGATCCCGGGCGCAGGGACGCCCTGATCGTGAAGCGCGGTGCGCTAGCAGAATCGCCGGATCGTGTCCAGGCTTCAGCTCCCCCGAAACCTCGCTCCGACGCCCCTCATCGCCGGGCTTGGCCCGGCTACCCACGAGAACGCCGCCGCCGGCCTCAACCTCCGACGTCACGGCCGCGGACGGGCGTGGCTGGCCGGGCCGAGCCCGGCCATGACGGGCGCGTCATGGCCCGACGATCGTCACGTGGCCCATCTTGCGGCCGGGCCTCGCCTTCGTCTTCCCGTAATGGTGGAGGTGGGTGCCGGGC
>CALMTJ010000406.1:0-1054 GCA_937872715.1 uncultured Methylobacteriaceae bacterium | reverse complement strand
CTCCTCGCCGATCAGGTTGCGCATCTCGACGGTGCCGGTCCGGCGCGTCGAGCCGAGCGGCCAGCCGCAGACCGCCCGGACATGCTGCTCGAACTGGGAGGATTCGGCGCCCTCGATCGTCCAATGCCCGGAATTGTGGACGCGCGGCGCGGTCTCGTTGACGAGGAAGCGGCGCCGCCCGCTCCCGGCGACCGCGAACAGCTCCACGGCCAGCACGCCGACGTAATCGAGCGCGTCCGCGATCGTCCGGGCGACCGCGGCCGCCTCCGCACCTTCGGCATCCGTGAGGCCGGACGGGAGCCGGGTGGTGCGCAGGATGCCGCCCCGATGCTCGTTCAGGCAGGGCTCGTAGGCCGCGAAGGCGCCGTCCGACCCGCGGGCCGCCACGATCGAGACCTCCCGGTCGAAGCGGACGAAGCCCTCGACGATCGCCGGGGCGCCTCCGAGCTGCGCCCAGGCCTCCCCCGGCCCGTCCCCGGCCTCGATCCGGACCTGGCCCTTGCCGTCGTAGCCGAAGCGGCGGGTCTTCAGGATCGCCGGCGTCCCGAGCTCGGCGAGCGCCCGGTCGAGCTCGGCCTCGCTCGCGACCGCCCGGAACGGCGCCGTCGGGATGCCGAGCCCGGCCACGAAGCGCTTCTCCGCGAGCCTGTCCTGAGCGGTCGCGAGCGCGGCCACGCCCGGCCGCAGCGGCCGGATGGACGCCACGATCCCGGCCGTGCGCTCCGGGACGTTCTCGAACTCGTAGGTGACGACGTCCACGGCCTCCGCGAAGGCCCGCAAGGCCGCCTCGTCCTCGTAGGCGGCGACCGTCGTCCGGGACGCGACGTCGAAGGCGGGCGAATGCGGGTCCGGGCAATAGCAGTGCGTCTTGAGGCCGAGCGCCGCGGCCGCGACCGCGATCATCCGGCCGAGCTGGCCGCCCCCCAGGATGCCGAGCGTGGCGCCGGGCCGGATCGGCTCAGCCATCGCTCGGCCTCTCGCCGACGGCCGCCGTACGGGCGGCCCGCCAGGCGTCGAGCCGCGCCGCCAGCGCCTCGTCCGACAGGGCCAGCAC
>CALMTJ010000405.1:6450-6755 GCA_937872715.1 uncultured Methylobacteriaceae bacterium | reverse complement strand
GCGCGGTACGTGGCCCGCCACGGGCGACCCGGTGCCGGACCCGGCGGCCGCCTCCGAGAGCGCCGCGGCGCTCTACCCCGATCCGGCGGTTCTGCTCGACCGGCGGGCGGTCGTGGTGGAGGCGAACCGCGAGGCTCGCGCCGTCCTGCCGGCGCTTCGGAACGGGCAGCCTCTGGCCTTCGCCCTGCGCGACCCCGGCGTCCTCGCGACGGTCGCGGCCGTGGCGTCGGACGGCGCCGCCGCGACGGGGGAGTTCGGCGGCCTGACCTCGGGCGAGCCGGGGGGGGAGGCGCGGTTACGCCGCC
>CALMTJ010000405.1:4459-6440 GCA_937872715.1 uncultured Methylobacteriaceae bacterium | reverse complement strand
GATCGAGACGATGCGGGTCGATTTCGTGGCCAATGTCAGCCACGAGCTGCGGACGCCGCTCGCCACCTTGTCCGGCTTCATCGAGACCCTGCGGGGTCCGGCACGCGGCGACGAGGCCGCGAGGGAGCGCTTCCTCGGCATCATGGCGGCGCAGGCCGACCGCATGACGAGGCTCGTGAACGACCTCCTCCAGCTGTCGCGCGTGGAATTGTCCGAGCACCGGCGCCCGTCCGGCCGCGTCGACCTCGCCGACACCGTCCGGCACATGCTGGAGGTCCTGGCGCCGCGCGCCCGCGAAAGGTCCGTGACCCTCCTGGCCGACATCCCCGAGGATCCGCTGGCCGTCACGGGCGACCGCGACGAGATCCTCCGGCTGGTCGAGAACCTCGTGGAGAACGCGCTCCGCTACGGCGGCGGGACGCCCGTGACGGTGACCGTCCGACGCCATGGGGGCGGGCCCGGCTTCCCGGCGGGAAGCGCCGAGCTCGTCGTGCGGGACCAGGGGCCTGGCATCCCGCCAGAGCACCTTCCCCGGCTTACGGAGCGCTTCTACCGGGTGGACGTCGCCCATAGCCGCGGCAGCGGCGGCACGGGTCTCGGCCTCGCTATCGTGAAGCACATCGTCGGACGCCATCGCGGGCGCCTCGGAATCGACAGCACGCCCGGCGAGGGGGCGAGCTTCTCCGTCACGCTGCCGCTCGCCTCGCCCTGACAAGCCGTCATCGAACCGTCACGGAACGGTCACGCGGCTGCGAATGTCGAGCCGATAGAGGAACGGGGCCGGCGCTAGGCGCACGGCTGACGCGGCGCGGCCCTGCTCCCGGCAGAGGCTCGCCAGGAGAATGCCATGACCTATCGTTTCGCTGCCGCGGCCTTCGGGGCCGCGCTTCTCGCATCCGGGCCGCTCTCGGCCCAGACCGTCACGGGGGCGGGCGCCTCCTTCCCGTTCCCGGTCTACGCCAAATGGGCCGAAGCCTATAAGGCCGCGACCGGCGTCACGGTGAACTACCAATCCATCGGCTCGGGCGGAGGCATCCGCCAGATCCAGGCCCGCACCGTCGATTTCGGCGCGACGGACGCGCCGCTGAAGGGCGACGAGCTGCAGAAGGGCGGCCTCGTCCAGTTCCCGACCGTGCTCGGCGGCGTCGTGCCGGTGGTCAACATCGCCGGGATCGAGGCCGGCCAGATCAAGCTCACCGGCGAGGTGCTGGCCGAGATCTTCCGGGGCGGCGTCAGGAAATGGTCGGACCCGAAGATCGCCGCGCTGAACCCGGGCGCGAAGCTGCCCGACGCCAACATCACGCCCGTCTACCGTTCGGACGCGTCGGGGACGACCGCGATCTTCACGACCTATCTCAGCGAATCCGAGGCGGCCTTCAAGACCGAGCTCGGCAGCAACACCACGATCGACTGGCCGGTCGGGCAGGGCGGCAAGGGCAACGAGGGCGTTGCCGCGACCGTGAAGCAGGTCGCGAACGCGATCGGCTACGTGGAATACGCCTATGCCAAGCAGAACAAGCTCGCCTACACGCAGCTCCGCAACAAGGACGGCCGCTTCGTGTCGCCGGACGCGGAGAGCTTCTCGGCGGCTGCCGCCGGCGCGAACTGGACGTCCCAGCCCGGCTTCGGCATCTCGCTGACGAGCCAGCCCGGCGCGACGTCCTGGCCGATCACCGCGCCGACCTTCGTGCTGATCCCGAAGGACGCCAAGGATCCGGCGAAGACGGCCGAGGTGATCAAGTTCTTCGACTGGGCCTTCAAGTCGGGCGGCAAGCTCGCGACCGACCTCGACTACGTGGCGCTGCCCGAGAAGACGGTCGCCGACGTGCGCATGATGGCCTTCAAGGACGCCAAGACGAACTGAGGCATCGCCGGTCCATCTCCGGAGGAGATCTTCGGATGGATAGCTCCCCTTCCGGTCATCGCGAGGAGGCGTAGCCGACGAAGCGACCCAGAGGGGCGGGCTGCCCTGGGTCGCTTC
>CALMTJ010000405.1:0-4449 GCA_937872715.1 uncultured Methylobacteriaceae bacterium | reverse complement strand
GATTTATGCAAAACCCCCATTCAGGCCAAGAAGCCTAGGCCCCCCCAGGCCCCCCCGCCCCCCCCCAGGCGGCCACCCCCCCTACCCGACCCAGAGGGGCGGGCTGCCCTGGGTCGCTTCGCTCCGCTCGCGATGACGGGATGAAGACGCGCCCGGCGCTTCAGTGCCGGGTTCCCATCGGCTAGATGAAGAGGGAAGAGGCCGGTGTCGGCGATCGCGACGAGCGAGAAGGTGATGGCTCATCACGAGGCCGGCCGCGCCCGCATCTCGCATGGCGGGTTCGACCGCGCCTTTCGGGCCGCGAGCCTCGGCTGCGCGCTCCTCGTGCTGCTGGTCCTGGTCGGCATCCTGGGCGCCACCCTTTGGGGCGGCTGGCCGGCCTTCCGGGAATTCGGGATCCTCGGCTTCATCACCGGCACGCGCTGGAACGTCGGCGCCGAACAGTTCGGCGCCTGGCCGGCCATCGCCGGGACGCTCGCCTCTGCCGCCATCGCGCTGGTCGCGGGCGTGCCGATCTCTCTCGGCATCTCGGTGTTCCTCACCCAGCTCGCCCGCGGGTGGATGCGGCGCCCGATCGCGACCGCCGTCGAGCTTCTCGCCGCGGTCCCGTCCATCATCTACGGCATGTGGGGCCTGTTCGTCTTCGCCCCGCTCGTCGCGGCCTTCGTCCAGGTGCCGCTGAACGCGGTGGTCGAGGGCCTGCCCCTCGTCGGGACGCTCCTTTATTCGCGCGTGCCCTCCGGGACCGGGATCTTCACGGCCGGGATCATCCTGGCGCTGATGATCATCCCGTTCATCGCGTCCGTCACGCGGGACATGCTGGACCAGATCCCGCCCGTGCTGCGGGAGAGCGCCTTCGGCATCGGCTGCACCACCTGGGAGGTCGTGCGCCACGTGCTGCTGCCGCATGCCGGCGTGTCGATCATCGGCGCCGTGATGCTGGGACTCGGCCGCGCCCTCGGCGAGACGATGGCGGTGACCTTCGTGATCGGCAACGCCAACCGGCTCTCGCCGTCGATCTTCGACCCGGGCTCCACCATCGCGTCCCGCATCGCGAACGAGTTCAACGAGGCCGCGGGCCTGCAGCTCTCGGCGTTGTCGGCGCTGGGCTGCATCCTGTTCCTGGTGACCTTCGCGGTGCTGATCCTGGCGCGCCTCCTGATCGCCCGCGTGAAGAGGATCTAGGCGGTGCCGGACGTCGCTGTCCCGAACGCCGCCGCGCCGGCGGAATGGGGCCGGGTCAGGCCCGGCCGCCGCGCGGCCGACCGCGTGCTCCGGGCCTTCAGCGTGTGCGTCTCGGCGATCGGCGTCCTGGCGCTCGGCTCCATCCTGGGCATGCTCCTGTTCCGAGGTCTCTCGGCGCTCGGGCCGGGCGTGTTCACGACCGTGACGCCGGGCCCGGGCAGCCAGGATGGCGGGCTCGCCAACGCCATCGCCGGGTCGCTCGTCCTCACCGCGATCGGCATCGCGGTCGCGACCCCGATCGGGCTCCTGGCCGGCACCTATCTGGCGGAATACGGCAGGGGATCGAGGCTCGCGGTCTCCATCCGGTTCGTCAACGACGTCCTCCTGTCGGCGCCCTCCATCCTGATAGGCCTGTTCGTCTACACCCTGATGGTCGCGCCCTTTGGCACCTATTCCGGCTGGGCGGGCGGCGCGGCGCTCGCCATCATCGCGATCCCGGTGATCGTCCGGACCACGGAGGACATGCTGTCCCTCGTGCCGGCCACCCTGCGCGAGGCGGGCGCGGCGCTCGGCGCCCCGCCCTCGCGGGTGATCACGCTCGTGACCTGGCGGGCCGCGCGGGCCGGCATCGTCACCGGCATCGTCTTGGCGACCGCCCGCATCGCGGGAGAGACGGCGCCGCTCCTGTTCACGGCGCTGAACAACAATTTCTGGTTCGCCGGAAATCTCGTCGGCGGCGTGTCGAACCTCCCGGTCACCATCTACCAGTTCGCGCTCTCGCCCTATGGGAACTGGCAGGAGCTGGCCTGGGCCGGAGCCCTCCTCATCACGGCCGCCGTTCTTATCCTCTCGGTGGTCGCACGCCATGTCATCAGGAAGGACGCCGTCCGATGAGCGCCGGTCTCGCCACACCCGTTCCGAGCGGGCGCGCCGCCGATGAGTCCGCGCCCTCCCGCATCGCGGTGCGGCGCCTCGATTTCTATTACGGCGACGCCCACGCCCTGAAGGGCATCGAGCTCGACTTCCGCGACCGCCACGTGACCGCCCTGATCGGGCCGTCCGGATGCGGGAAATCCACGCTGCTCCGCTGCTTCAACCGCATCTACAGCCTGTATCCGGACCAGCGCGCGACGGGCGAGATCAACATCGACGGCCGCAACATCCTGTCGGACGACGTCGACGTGAACGAGCTTCGGGCCCGGATCGGGATGGTGTTCCAGAAGCCGACGCCCTTCCCGATGTCGATCTACGACAACGTGGCCTTCGGCATGCGGCTGAACGAGCGGCTGTCGCGCGCCGACACGGATGCCCGGGTGGAGAGCGCGCTCCGCAAGGCGGCGCTCTGGGACGAGGTCAAGGACAAGCTCGCCCGATCGGGGACCGGGCTCTCCGGCGGGCAGCAGCAGCGCCTCTGCATCGCCCGCGCCGTCGCCCAGAACCCCGAGGTGATCCTGTTCGACGAGCCGACCTCGGCGCTCGACCCGATCTCGACCGGCAAGATCGAGGAGCTGATCGAGCAGCTCCGCTCCGAGTTCACGATCGCCATCGTCACGCACAACATGCAGCAGGCGGCTCGCATCTCGCAGTACACGGCGTTCATGTATCTCGGCGAGGTGGTCGAGTTCGGCCCGACGGGCGGGATCTTCATGAACCCGGCGAAGAAGCAGACCCACGATTACGTGACGGGCCGGTTCGGCTGATTTCGGGCGCGCGGGAGAGACAGCCATGGCCGACCACATCGTCCGCTCCTTCGACCGGGATCTCGAGAGCCTGCGCTCGTCGATCGCCGCTATGGGCGGGATCGCCGAGAAGCAGCTCTCGGATGCCGTCGCGGCGCTGGTCCGCCGCGCCGCGTCCCTCGCCCAAGCCGTGATCGCCGTCGCTGCCAGCCTGGACGGGCTGCAGCGCGAGATCGAGGAGCAGGCGGTGATGACCATCGCGCGCCGCCAGCCGCTTGCCATGGACCTGAGGGAGGTCGTCTCCGCCATCCGGATCTCGGGCGACATCGAGCGCATCGGCGACATGTCGAAGAATTGCGGCAAGCGCGTCCTCGCCATCGCGGACGGCTTCCAGGCGCAGCGGATCGTGGTCGGCGTGCAGAGCATCGCCGACCTCGTCATGGACCAGCTGAAGGTCGTGCTCGACGCCTACGCGCAGCACGACCTCGACAAGGCGCTCGACGTCTGGAACCGCGACGGCGCCATCGACGCGCTCTACACGTCCCTCTTCCGCGAGCTCCTGACCTACATGATGGAGGATCCGCGCAACATCTCGTTCTGCGCCCACCTCCTGTTCGTGGCGAAGAACGTGGAGCGCATCGGCGACCACACGACGAACATCGCCGAGACCATCCACTACCTGGTGACGGGCCGGAACCTCACCGCCGAGCGGCCGAAGGACGACCGCACGACCCATCCCGAACAGGCCGGCTGATGGCGGCCCCCCGCATCCTCCTGGCGGAGGACGAGGAGGCGCTGGCGACCCTCATCCGCTACAACCTCCAGGCGGAGGGCTGGGAGGTGGAGGAGGCGTCACGCGGCGACGAGGCGGAGCTGATGCTGCGCGAGAACCCGCCGGACCTCCTCCTCCTCGACTGGATGCTGCCCGGCCTCTCCGGCATCGAGCTGTGCCGCCGCATCCGGATGCGGCGCGAGACGGAGCGCCTGCCCGTCATCATGCTGACGGCCCGGGGAGAGGAGCAGGACCGCGTGCGCGGCCTCGCGACCGGCGCGGACGATTACATCGTGAAGCCCTTCTCCGTGCCGGAGCTCGTGGCGCGGGTGCGGGCGCTGCTCCGCCGCGTCAGCCCGGGCGAGAGCCGCGACCTCCTCACCTTCGGCGACCTCGAGCTCGACCGGGTGCAGCACCGGGTGCGGCGCGCCGGCCGCCCGCTCCATCTCGGGCCGACCGAGTTCCGGCTCCTGGAGCTCCTCCTGACCAATCCCGGCCGGGTCTTCTCGCGCGAGCAGCTGCTCGACCGCGTCTGGGGCCGCGACGTCTATATCGACGAGCGCACGGTCGACGTGCATGTCGGGCGCCTCAGGAAGGCGCTCGGCGAGTCCGCCCGCGACCCCATCCGGACCGTGCGGGGCACGGGCTACTCCCTGGACGAGACCTATCCGGCCTGACGGCCGCTCCTCCCGCGATGACGGCGAGGGCTTGCGGCCGATCCGGAAGGGCTACGCCCGCAGGCGCCGCCGCTCGGAAGCCGGCTGGTAGGCGATGCGGCAATGGTGCGTGCAATAGGGATGGCCGACCACGGCC
>CALMTJ010000404.1 GCA_937872715.1 uncultured Methylobacteriaceae bacterium | reverse complement strand
GAGCACCACCTCGCCGGCGCGGGGGCGGGCAAGCCCGGCCAGGGCCGCGGACGCCTCGGCGACCCGGCCGGACGTCGCGGCCCCGCTCATCGCCGGCCGCCCATCGCCAGGAGGCCCTGCGGCCGCCAGACGAGCACGACGAGCATGACGACGTAGATGATGAAGGGGCCGGCGGCCGGGATGTAGTATTTGCCGCAGACATCCGCGATGCCGAGGAGGAGCGATGCCGCGAACGGCCCGGCGAGGCCGGTCCCGCCGCCGACCGCGACCACGAGGAGGAAGTAGACCATGTATTTCAGCGGGAAGGTGGGATCGAGGCCGAGGATCTCGGCCCCGAGCGCCCCGCCGAGACCCGCCAGGCCGGAGCCGATCGCGAAGGTCACCGCGAAGACGGTGTTCACGTCGACCCCGAGTCCCCGGGCGACCCTCCCGTCGTCCACGGCCGCCCGGAGATGGCTGCCGAAACGCGTCCGCGACAGCGCGAGCTGGAGCAGGATCGCGATCGCGACGCAGGTCGCGATGATGAGGAGGCGGTAGATCCCGATCCCGACGCCGCCCACGAAGACCCGGCCCGTGAGACAGGCCGGCACCTGGACGAAGCGCTGATCGGAGCCGAACACGTAGGAGAAGCCCGCGACCGCCATGAACACGACGCCGATCGTCAGCAGCACCTGGTCGAGATGCGGACGCCGGTAGAGGCGGCGGAAGACGAGACGCTCGCAGACGGCGCCGAGAACCGCGCTCACCCCGAAGGCGAGGAGCAGCGACGGGGCGAACGGGATGCCGTAGCGGTTCACCGCGAACACGGTGACGTAGCCGCCCGCCATGGCGAAGGCGCCGTGCGCGAGGTTGATGAAGTTCATCAGCCCGAGCGTCACGGAGAGGCCGCAGGCGAGCAGGAAGAGCACGCTGCCATAGGCGATGCCGTCGTAGATGTTGGTCAGCACGGCGGCGGCCAGGAGGACCTCCCAATCCTCTCGTCTTGCCCGTCTGGATCGCGGAGCCGCGCCGGTATGTCAAACGGCCGGGCGCTTCAGCGGCCCACGACGCCGATCGCGGCCCCCATGACCAGCAGCACGGCCATCCAGTGTCCGGCATCGATGACGGTCAGGAGCGGCGCCCGGCGCGCGAAGGCGTTGTTCGTCGCGACCGTGGTGAGGACGAAGCCGAACCACACGAAGGCTGCGCTGACCATCGCCCGGCGGACATTCGTCTCGCCGACGTGAACGACGATCCCGGACAGCATGGTGGCCATCGCGAGCTCGGCCACGAAGGCGAGGACAAGCGCGCCCACGGGCGGCCTCCCGGCCGAGCGTTCGACGGCCTCACGCTCCGACCCGAGCGCCCGCGCCCGGGTGCGGCCGAGAAGCCCGTACCAGGCGGAGCCGACGAGCCAGCCGGCCACGGCGGCGGCGACGATCCCGAGGAGGGCGGTGCCCGTCACCCGGGCGAGCTCCGGTCGCGTGACCGGTGGCGGAAGGGAAGCGGACGGGCCGCCGCCGCCCGCTCCCGCAGGGCGTCACCGCCCACTCGTCCGGAGCCGTAGGACGGGAGCCTCATCGCCCGGGAGAGGGCTCGCCCCGGGATGGCCCGTCGGGCCTGGCATCGACCTCCGACGTTCCTGGCGTCGACCCTGGCCGGGGAGCATCCGGCTTCGTCCTTTCGGCCGCGTCCGGCGTCGCCTCGACCTCGGACGTGCCCTCGCCATCGTCGTTCGGCATGCAGCCCGCTCCTTTGCTCGTCAACGCCGAGCGTCGCCCTTGCGGTTCCGCGCTTCGGAGCGCGACGAAGCGACCGTTGACGGCCGTTTCGCCAGGACCGAAGAGCCGCGCGGGCTTTCCGCCCGACGGACAGCAGCATGACCGGTCCCCGCCTCCTCGCCGCCGCCTCCCTCGCCGCGTTCGCTCTCGCCGGGGCGGCGGTCGCCGAGCCTGCCCCGGTGAAGGTCGGGACGCTGACCATCGAATCGCCCTGGATGCGGGCGACGCCCGGCGGCGCGACGGTAGCGGGCGGGTACCTGCGCATCACCAACGGCGGCGCGGAGCCGGACCGGCTCGTCGCCGCCTCCATCCCGCTCGCGGCGCGCGGAGAGGTGCACGAGATGTCCGTCGAGGCGGGAATCATGAAGATGCGGCCGGTCGAGGGCGGCATCGCGATCCCGCCGGGCGGCACGGTGGAGCTGAAGCCCGGCGGCTATCACCTGATGTTCATGGATCTGTCCGCCGGGTTGAAGGAGGGCGAGACCGTGCCGACCCGGCTCACGTTCGAACGGGCCGGCTCGGTGACGGTCCCGTTCGCGGTCGGCAGCCTCGGCGCCAGGGGTCCCGAGCCCGGCCAGGCACGCTGATCGCTGACACGTCGGTTCGGAACTCGTTCAGGTCGGCGAAGCTTATTCTTCGGCCGCGGATGATCCGCGTCGACCGGAGGAACCGTTTGATGAGAGCCCTGAGATCCGGCTGTCTCGCCGTGTTGCTGGGAGGACTGGCCGCCCTCGGGGCCGCATCCTCCCCCGCCCATGCTCAATTCGGCTACGGAGGAGGCGGTGGATATGGCGGAGGAGGCGGCGGCTACGACCGCCCGCCACCGCCCGATTACGACCGCCGACGAGACGATCGGCGGAGGGATTACGATCAGCCCGGCTACGGCGATCGGGGCCGTGGCGGCGGTTCGCAGGCGTCCGGGAGCTTCGTGCAGAGCTGCCAGAACATTCAGCAGAACGGGTCCTACCTGACCGCGAGCTGCCGGGTCAGGGGCGGCGGATACCGCGAATCCAGCATCGACACCCGTCAGTGCCGCCGTATCGGCAACAATAACGGCCGCCTGATCTGCGAGTGAGGATTCGGACGGCGCCGCCACACGCGGCGCCGTCCCGACCATCAGTTTGGGTGGCCCGCCGAGACGGCTACTCGGCGGCCTGAGGAGCGGCTTCCGCACCGGCCGGACCGGGAGGGGCGATCGGGTGGATGGTGTCGCCCGGCTCGCCATCTCCCGGATGGGTATCCGCCGCGACGGTCACGGAGCCCATGGCCGGCAGCGGCGGCTCGGTCGCGCTCCGCCAACGGTAGGTGAACTGCCCGTCCTTCATCCCGACCCGGGCCTCCTTCAGCTCCTCCTTGGCGAGGGAGCGGTTGAGGAATTCCCGCGACAGGGCCGGCAGGAGCGTGTTGGTCACGATGTTGTCGATCATCCGGCCGCCGGAACCGGGATCGTTGCAGAGCGACACGATGTGGTCGACCACCGCATCCTCGTAGGAGAAGGCCGCGTCGTGGTTCTCCCGGATGCGCTTGCCGATCCGGTCGAGATTGAGCCGCACGATCCCGCCCAGCATGGAGGGCGAGAGCGGGAAATACGGGATCGTGACGATTCGGCCGAGCAGCGCCGGCGGGAACACCTTCAGGAGGTCCGGCCGTAGCGCTTGCGCCAGCGCATCGGGGTCGGACAGGTAGTTCGGATCGCGCGACAGCATCATGATGGTGTCCGTCCCGACATTCGAGGTCAGGATGATGAGCGTGTTCTTGAAGTCGATGCGCCGCCCGGTCCCGTCCTCCATCACGCCCTTGTCGAAGACCTGGAAGAACAGCTCGTGCACGTCCGGGTGCGCCTTCTCGACCTCGTCGAGCAGCACCACCGAATAGGGCTTGCGGCGCACGGCCTCCGTGAGCCGGCCGCCCTCGCCGTAGCCGACATAGCCGGGAGGCGCGCCCTTGAGCGTGGAGACGGTGTGCGCCTCCTGGAACTCGCTCATGTTGATCGTGATCATGTTCTGCTCGCCGCCGTAGAGGGCCTCGGCGAGCGCCAGCGCGGTCTCCGTCTTGCCGACGCCGGAGGGGCCGACCAGCATGAACACGCCGATCGGCTTGTTCGGGTTGTCGAGCTTGGCCCGGTTCGTCTCGATGCGCTTGGCGATGGAGCCGAGCCCGTGGCTCTGTCCGACCACGCGCCGGTTCAGGATCTCCGGCAGCTTGAGGATGTTCTCGATCTCGTCCGCCACCATCCGGCCGACCGGGATGCCGGTCCAGTCCGCCACCACGGAGGCGACCGCCTGCTCGTCCACGTGGGCGTAGATCATGCGCGCCTCGGGATCGATCGCCTCCAGCGCAGAGGAGCGCGCCTTCAGCGTGTCGCGCGCCTGATCCAGGCTCATCCCGTCCGATGCCTGCGTCGCCGTACCCCCACCTCCCTCTTCCTGAGGTGCCGACCGGAGGTCGGCCTCGAAGGACGCATCGCCGTCCTGCGTGTTTCGAGGCCCGGCTCCGCCGGGCACCTCAGCATGGGGAGCGGGAGGGCCAGAGCCGTTCGGCGGGGAAGCGCCGTTCGCGCCGGCCGCCGGCTTGGCGAGCTTGGCCCGCAGCGCCTGGATCTCGGCCACGAGCTTCTGCTCGCCCTCCCAGGCGGCTTCCAGCCCGGCGAGCTTGTCCTTCGTTGCCGCGATCGTCTCGTCGATCTCGGCGATGCGCTCCTCGTCCCCGGCGCCGAGGTCGCGGTCGGCGACGAGCGCCGCCTTTTCGCCTTCGAGCGACCGGATGGCGACACGCGCATCCTCGATCCCGGCCGGCGTCGCCGTCTGGCTGATCGCCACCCGGGCGCAAGCCGTGTCGAGGAGGCTCACCGCCTTGTCGGGCAATTGCCGGGCCGGGATGTAGCGGGCCGACAGGGTGACGGCCGCGACCACGGCCTCGTCCGCGATGGGGACCTTGTGGTGGGTCTCCATGGGGGCCAGGCTCCCCCGCAGCATGTCGGCCGCCTGACCGATGCCGGGCTCGTCCACCTGGACGGGCTGGAAGCGCCGCGTCAGGGCCGGGTCCTTCTCGAAATAGAGCCGGTACTCGGCCCAGGTCGTGGCCGCGATGGTCTTCAGCGTGCCGCGCGCCAGGGCAGGCTTCAGGAGGTTCGCCGCATCCCCCGTCCCGGCCGCGCCGCCGGCGCCGATCAGCGTGTGCGCCTCGTCGATGAACAGGATGATCGGGGTGGGCGAGGATTGCACCTGATCGATGACCGAGCGCAGCCGCTGCTCGAACTCGCCCTTCATGGAGGCGCCGGCCTGCATGAGGCCGATATCGAGCGCGCAGAGCCGCACGCCCTTCAAGGCGGGCGGGACGTCGCCGGCCGCGAGCCGCTGGGCGAAGCCCTCGACGACGGCCGTCTTGCCGACGCCCGCCTCGCCCGTGAGGATCGGGTTGTTCTGCCGGCGCCGCATCAGGACGTCGATCAGCTGGCGGATCTCCTCGTCCCGGCCGCGGATCGGGTCCATCTCGCCCGAGGCCGCCTTCGCGGTGAGGTCCTGCGAGAACCGGTCGAGCGCGGTCGTGCCCTTCTGGCCCGCGGCCTCCGCCCCGGGGGTGCCGGCCGCGACGGCCCCGGATCCGTCCATCGGCCGGAGGTTCTCCTCCTCCGATTTCGACCAGATGCCGCGATGCTCACCGGCGAGCGCGTCGACCGGGATCTTGGAGAATTCCTGGGAGACGTTGAGGAGCGCGCGCTTCAGCTCGTTCGATTTCAGGATCGCGAGCAGGACGTGGCCCGACCTGATCTGCGTCTCGCCGAAGAAGAGGGTCGCGTAGTGCCAGCCGCGGTCCAGCATGTCGACGACGACGTTCGACATGCCGGGCATCTCGGTCTCGTTCTTCTTGAACCCGTCGACCACCTTGGCGATGTCCGCCATGAGCTTGCCGCGGTCGAGCTTGAAGCGGTCGGCCGTGAGCGCGATGTCCGTGTCGTTCTTCTGCAGGAGGTGGAAGAGCCAATGGGCGAGCTCGACGTTGCGGTTGCCGAAGCTCTTGGCGTGCCGCAGCGCCTGGATGAAGGCTTCGTAGCCGACCCGGTTGAGCTTGCCCGTGACGGTCTCGAGACTGATGTCCGACATGCCAGATCCCCCTTGTTCTCGTTCGTGGTGTCCTAGCGCGCCCGCGCCCGCCGCTGCTCCGCCACCCGGTCGGCCGGGCTGAAGCGCGCGTCGCGTCGGTATCCTTCGGCCGCCGGATCGTGCGGCTGCATCCAGGTCGTGTAGCCGAGGCGGCCGAAACGGCCGAGGCTCACCGGCCTGACCTCGCGCGCCGGGAGCGCGAGTTCCAGGTCCCAGTCGAGCTCGTGGCCGACATGGAAGAAGACGAGATCGGCGAGCGGCTCGCAGGTCGGTCCGGACGGCAGGAAGCGCTCGTAATCGGCGAGGTTCGCCGTCTTCACGCTGATCCTGAACCTGTCCTCGACGCTATACACGGCCGAGCCGACCAGGAGGTCGATCCCGAGGCGGGCATGGGCTCGGCCGAGCTGCGACTGGTCCGCCCGCTCGAAGGGCAGGTAGGCGCCGACGAAGGATTCGATGTCGACCTTCACGCCGAAGATGCCCGCGATGGCGGCCTCGAGCCGCACGCCGGATCTCGCCTTCGCGGCGAGGAGGCCCGCATATTCGAGCTTCGCGTCGTCCGGCAGCGAATCGCGGTTGCGATAAGGTTCGGAGCCGAGCCCGATCGGGGCCCCGACATAGGCGAAGAAGCGGTCGAGCTCCGGCCGGTCGTGCTGCGCGATCGGCCTCGCATCCGCCCAGGTCCGGAAGAAGAGCTGCAGGAAGCGGTGGTTGAACAGGTCCAGGAAGCGCGCGAAGGAATCGTCCCGGGCGAGCCACCAGCCATAAGCCTCGCTGGTGGTCGCGAGCGGCAGCGGCCCCTGCGGCCCGAGCAGGCCGAGAAACTTCACGAACAGCCGCGTGCGGCCCTGCCCGTCCTGATCCGCCCGGCTGATGTTGGAGGCCGGGAAGTCGAGATAGGGGTCCTCGCCGAGCAGGACATACTCGTCCCGGCGCGTCGTCGAATCGCCGATGCGGGGCTTGTCGGGATTGTCCCGTTCCAGCGCCCGCAGCACGAGCAGGAGGTCGTGCCCGTAGGGCTCGCGCTCGAGATCATCCAGCAAGGTCACGGCCGGACCTCCCGGCGACGGATGGAGCGCGGACATCCGGGCGCGGTCGGACCGGATCCCGTCCGGACGGAGAGGCGCAGCCGACGGAGCGATCCAGGGGCCGACGCGCCGCACGTGGGTCGCTTCGCTGCGCTCGGGTAGAGCGAGCGGAGAGGGCTCCGGCTCACAGGAGGCGCCTCGCTCCCGCGCGCGGCGGCCAGCGCATGATCTCGCCACGCTCGACCGTCCGGATCACGGTTTGGGTGAAGTGGTTGAGCGAGGCGTATTCGGCGAAGAACCGCTCCAGCACGGCGCCGAGAAGAAAGGCTCCGGTCCCCTCGAACGCCTTCTCGTCCAGCGTGACCGTGATCTCCGTGCCGCGCGCCGTGCCGGTGCCGGCACGCTGGCGCAGGCGCCGCACCACCGGCCGGCTGTCGACCGACCGCAGGCCGCGGATGCGCCGCTCGGTCGCGGGTTCCGTGAGGTCGGCGAAGAGCGTCAGCATCTCCCGCACCGCGCGGGCGCCGCTGCCGTCGCCGCCCCGCTGCACGAGCCCGAGATGATTGAGACTGAGCAGGTTGATGAGCCGCCAGGCCACGATGCCGGTGGCGGCGGTCTCCGTCCGGCTCCTGAGCTGCGTGACGATCGGCTCGCGCGGCAGCGTCGGCCCGGCCACGCAGACCACGTCGAGGCGCGCATCCTCCGCCAACCGGAAATCGGCGCCTCCTGCTCCGACGGGCAATTGCTCGGGAAGGTGGCGGTTGGAGCAGACCGCCCTGAGGCTGAGCTCGGCGACGCGCCCGTCCGGGTTCGGGCCCGTCGGCTCGACGAGCGAGATGAACACGTCCGTCCCGACGTAATCGGAAGGCGAGCCGAAGGTGCGCTCCTTGGACGAGCGCCGCCGCGGCATGCGCCTGATCGTGTAGGACAGGCCCGACCGGACGGCGGTCTCGGCCGCGGCCGAGTAGAGCGGCGGCACCGGGATCTTGGCCGTACGTCCGGCGTAGTGAGCATAGACCTCGAGCAGCCGGTGCGGCTCGAAATCCATGTAGCGGCTCCGGTCCGGCACGATGTGGTATTCGTGCTGGCGGGCTTTGACCGGCACCCGGTCCATGGCCATCTCGAAGAGGTTGATGGCCGGCGCGGCGTAGAGCGCGAAGGCCGAGGGCTGCACGGCGGCCAGCAGCCGGGTGTTGATCTCGTTGAAGGTGAACAGCACGTCCACCGTCTTCGCCTTGATACGGGCCACGAGCGGGGCGAGCCCGGTGAGCCTGAAGCCCAGGAACTTGCGCGGGAACATGAAATATTCCCGCAGGAGGTCGAAGCCCTCGAAGATGCGCAGGTCGTTCGGGATCAGCGCCTCGTCCCGGTCGAAGCCGAGCGGCTGGAGGCAGTCCGGCGGGGCGTCGATCACGACGGGATCGCCGAACTCGTCGAGGAAGCGGAGATGGACCCCGATCCGGTCGGCGACGAGCTGCTCGTAGATCGCCACCGCGTCCGATTCGGGTCCCGTGAGGTGGACCGGCAGCTCGCGGATCGCGCAGCCGGCGAACCAGGTCGTCGGCTGCTGGGCGCCTTCCTTGTCCGTCGGCTCGCCGTCGAGCGTCGGGGTCGACCGGTGCGTGAGCGTCAGCCGCAGCCCCGACACCACCTCCGGCCGTGTCGCGCGCCCGAGCGCCTGGAGGGGCCCGGGCGAGCCGAAATATTCGGCGCCCGCCACGTCGAAGGGCCAGAGCGTGAACCCCGATGCGAGCCGGAACCGGCAGGCGATGCGCCTCTCCTTCTCCCGGTAGGTCGCGTCTATATACGAGTGGCGCGCGATCGTACGGCCCTCCCGCAGCGCCGGGTCGCCGTAGATCGGGAGGATCCGGGCGAGGAGAGCGGAGGGCGTCGGCGCGAGGTAGTTCGGGACGAGCTGGTCGATGAGGTTGCCGGTGAATTCCGGGAACTCGTGCTTCAGCTTGAGCTGGACGCGCGCGGCCAGAAAGGCGGCGCCTTCCAGGAGGCCGGCGATCATCGGGTCGGAGCGGTCCTCGACCAATCCGCCGAGCCGCTCGGCGATGCCCGGATATTCCTCGGCGAACTCGCGCGCCTGCTCCTGCAGGAGCTTGAGCTCGCGATTGTAGAGGTCGAGGAACTCGCGATTCACGGCCGGCGCGCCGCGTGCCGAGGAGCCCGGCCGCGCCCTTCGGGCGGCCGGCGCGCCGGACAGGCGGCGAGGGTGGGCGGCACG
>CALMTJ010000403.1:345-3034 GCA_937872715.1 uncultured Methylobacteriaceae bacterium | reverse complement strand
CCCTTGATCCTCGCCCGCTGGACAATGCGGGGCGAGGATCAAGGGCCGCTCGCGGCGCCGGCGGCCCGGGACGGCGCCGGGTGAGCGCCCGCACGCTGCGCGGGGCCGTCGCGGTCGCGGGGATCGGCGAGACGGCCTATCACAAGCATGGCCACTCGCCCGACGGCGAATTCAAGCTCGCGCTCATGGCCATCCTGGCGGCGTGCCGCGATGCCGGGATCTCGCCCCATGCGATCGACGGCTTCGCGTCCTTCAGCGACGACCGCAACGACGCCGTCCGGCTCGCGACCGCGCTCGGCCTGCCCGAGCTCCGCCACGCCAGCATGCAATGGGGCGGCGGGGGCGGCGGCACGGCCGGTGCGGTCGCCAACGCCGCGGCCGCGATCGCGACCGGCCAGGCCGAATGCGTGGTCGTGTTCCGGGCGCTCGCGCAGGGGCAGTTCGTCCGCTACGGCCAGGGCGGCACGGCGTTCGGCTACGGCCAGGCCGGGGCGACGATTTCCGGCGACATGGCCTTTCCCGTGCCGCACGGCGCGATCTCGCCCGCGCAACGCTTCGCCATGAAGGTGCGCCGCTTCATGCACGAGCACGGCGTCGGCGAGGAGACGCTGCGGGCGATCGCGCTCGCCTCCTACCGGCACGCCCAGCAGCACCCGCGCGCCGTCATGAGGGGCAAGCCGCTCGCCGAGGCGCGCTACGACGCCTCGCGCTGGATCGTGGAGCCGTTCCGACTCTTCGATTGCTGCATGGAGAACGACGGCGCGGCCGCCGTTTTGCTGGTCGCGGCCGAACGCGCGAAGGATTTCCCGCACCCGCCCGCCTACGTCCTGGCGGCGGCCGCAGGCGCCGACCACCGCCATTCCGCCCCGTCCCACACGGCACCGCTCTACGGGACGGCCGATTTCAGGACGGTCGCGCGGCGGCTCTACGACATGGCCGGGATAGGCCCCGGGGACGTCGACGTCGTGCAGGCCTACGAGAACTTCACGGGCGGCGTGCTCATGAGCCTCGCCGAGCACGGGCTGTTCCGCCCAGAGGAGGCGAACGCCGCCTTGACCCTGGAGAACCTGTCCGCGCCCGGCGGCCGGCTGCCGCTCAACACGAGCGGCGGGCACCTCGCCGAATGCTACATGCATGGCATGAACCTCGTCATCGAATCCGTCCGCCAGATCCGGGGAACCTCTCCCAACCCGGTGCCGGACGCCGACGTCGCGCTCATGATCGCCGGCCCGATGGTGGCGCCCGTCAGCAGCCTCCTGCTCGGGTCGGAGAGGACGCTATGACAGAGGGCTACCTTCCGCCCGGCCTGCCGATACCGGCGCCGGAACCGAACGGGCTGAGCCGGCCCTATTGGGACGGGCTCAAGGCCGGCCGGGTCAACGTCCAGCGCTGCCGCGCCTGCGGCACGTGGCAATGGGGCCCGGAGGTCATCTGCCACAGGTGCCATTCCTTCGACCTCGGCTGGGAGGAGGTCGCGCCGCGCGGCCGGATCTACAGCTGGGAACGGGTTTGGCACCCGGTCCACCCGGCCCTCAAGGAGGCGGTGCCGTACCTCGTGATCCTCGTGGAGTTGGACGAGCCGTCGACGGTCCGGCTCATCGGCAACCTTCTCGGCGACCCGCTCGAGCCCGTCCGGATCGACGAGCCGGTCGTCGGCACCTTCGAGCACCATCCGGATTCCGAACCGCCCTACACGCTGCTGCAATGGCGCCGGCCGTGACGGCGGCCGGCGCCGCGGCGGAGACTTGCGAGTTCGACGTCGTGGTGCTGGGCGCCGGGGTCGCCGGGATGTCGGCCGCCGTGTTCGCCGCGCTTCGCGGGCTGAAGGCCGTCGTCCTGGAGAAGGCCGACACGGTCGGGGGCACGACCGCGCTCTCGGCCGGCACGGCCTGGATCCCGGGAAGCCTGCACGCGGCCGGCGTCAACCCGGACGACAGCCCGGAACGGGCGGCCCGCTACCTGGAGGGCGTCGTCGGTAACCGGCTCGACCCGGATAAGCTCGACGCCTTTCTCCGGGCCGGCCCGGCCGCCATCGCCGAGCTCGACGCGAGGACGCGCGTCCGGTTCCGCGCCCGCCCCCACCATCCCGACTACCTGTCGGATGTCGAGGGCGCGACGCTCCGGGGGCGCGCCCTCGAGCCCCTCCCGTTCGACGCCCGGGTCCTCGGCCCCGATCTCCGGCGGCTCCGGCCGCCGCTCGCGGTCCTGACGCTCTGGGGCATGATGGCGGGCGCCGACGACCTCCGGCATCTCCTGCGGGCCTTCCGGTCGCCGCGCTCGGCCCTCCACGCGGCCCGGATGCTCGCCCGCCACGCGGCCGACCGGCTCCGCCACGGCCGCGGCACGCGCCTCCTCATGGGCAACGCGCTCTGCGGGCGGCTCCTCGCCTCCTTGCGCGACCTGGACGTCCCCGTCTGGACGGAGACGCGGGAGGCCGACCTCCTGGTCGCCGAGGGCCGGGTGCGAGGCGTCGCGGCGCGACGGAACGGCCGCGCTCTGGAGGTTAGGGCCGCCCGGGGCGTCGTCCTGGCGACCGGCGGGTTCACCCACTCGGCCGCCCTCCGGCAGACCCTGGTCCCCTTCCCCGCCTCCGCCCGCAGCGCGACGCCGGCCGAGGTCTCGGGCGACGGAATCGCGCTCGGCCGGGCGCAGGGCGGGACATTGCCCGCGAGCTATGCCGACGGCGCCT
>CALMTJ010000403.1:0-335 GCA_937872715.1 uncultured Methylobacteriaceae bacterium | reverse complement strand
GCGCCGGTCTCGCTCCGGAGCCGCCCGGACGGGTCGGAGGCGATCTACCCGCACTTCTTCCTCGACCGCGGGAAGCCGGGCTTCCTCGCGGTCGCCCGGACGGGACGGCGCTTCGTCAACGAGGCGACCTCGTATGACGGGTTCGTGCGCGCCATGCATGCGGCGGGGCCGGAGGCCGTGCCGTGCGTGCTGATCGCCGACGACCGGGCGCTCCGCCGCTACGGCATGGGGCTCGTCCTGCCGGGCGGCTGGCGGCTCCGGACCCTCCTGCGCGAGGGCTACATCCGGCGCGCCGGCACGCTCGACGGCCTCGCCCGGCTTCTCGGGATCGATCC
>CALMTJ010000402.1:3800-4884 GCA_937872715.1 uncultured Methylobacteriaceae bacterium | reverse complement strand
TTGATCATCGGCAGCAGGATGCGGTTGACGATGAAGGCCGGGAAGTCCTCCGACACCGTCACCGTCTTGCCGAGCTTGTCGATGAGGCCCCTCGCCGATTCGAAGGTCGGGTCCTCCGTCGCGATGCCGCGGATCAGCTCGACGAGCTGCATCAGCGGCACCGGGTTCATGAAATGGATGCCGATGAAGCGCTCCGGCCGGTCCGTCGCCGCCGCGAGCCGCGTGATGGAGATCGACGACGTGTTGGTCGCGATCATGGCGTCCGGCCGGAGGTTCGGGCAGAGCTCGACCAGGATCTTGCGCTTCAGCGCCTCGTCCTCGGTCGCGGCCTCGATCACGAGGTCGCAGGCTCCGAGGTCCGAGAAGGCCTCCACGGTCCCGATCCGGTCGAGCGCCGTCTGCCGGGCCGCTTCGGTGATGATGCCGCGCGAGACCTGGCGGGTCAGGTTCCCGTTGATCGTGTCGAGGCTTTTCCTCAGGCGGTCGGTCGAGATGTCGTTCAGCCGCACGTCGAGGCCCGCGACGGCGCAGACATGCGCGATGCCGCTGCCCATCTGGCCGGCGCCCACGATGCCGACCGTCCTGATCTCCGTCGCCATCGGCTGCCGTCCCGTCGCGACCGTCACGCCTAGCGTTGGTGCTTGCCGAGCTCTGCGTCGAGCTCAGGCAGCAGCTTGAAGAGGTCACCGACGAGGCCGTAATCCGCGATCTGGAAGATCGGCGCCTCATCATCCTTGTTGATGGCGACGATGACCTTGGAATCCTTCATGCCGGCCAGGTGCTGGATGGCGCCCGAGATGCCGACCGCGATGTAGAGGTCCGGGGCGACGACCTTTCCGGTCTGCCCGACCTGCCAGTCGTTCGGAGCGTAGCCGGCATCGACGGCGGCCCTGGACGCGCCCATGGCGGCCCCGAGCTTGTCCGCGATCGGCTCGATATAGGTCTTGAAGTTCTCCGTCGAGCCGACCGAGCGGCCGCCCGAGATGATGATCTTCGCGGCCGTCAGTTCGGGCCGCTCGCTCTTCGCGATCGCCTCGCCCTTGAAGGTCGAGATGCCGGGATCGTCCGCCGCCGGCGCGGCCTC
>CALMTJ010000402.1:0-3790 GCA_937872715.1 uncultured Methylobacteriaceae bacterium | reverse complement strand
CCCCCGACACCATGCACGCCCTGGCCCTGGCACGCAGCAGCCCCGGGGCGGCCCTCGACGTGCGCGTGGCGACGACGCTGATCTCCGGCTATGCCTGCGTGTGCCTCCCCGCCGTCGCCCGCGGCCTTGAAGGCGGCGGTCCGGACCGTGATCACCTTCTTGGCGTCGCCCGCCTGCACGGTCTGGATGGCGTTGCCGGCATAGATCGGCCGCTCGAACGTGTCCGGCGAGACGACCTTGGTGACGTCCGAGACCTGCATGACATCGAGCAGCGCCGCGACGCGCGGCATGACGTTCTTCCCCGTCGTCGTCGCGGCCGCCACGATCGCGTCGTAGGGCCCGGCGAGGGAGACCACGAGCGCGGCCAGCGGCTCCGCCCGCTCGTGCTCGTAGCGGGGGTCGTCCGCCAGCAGCACCTTGGCGACGCCGTCGAGCTTCGCGGCCGCCTCAGCCGCCGCGCGGCACCCCGTTCCGGCCACGAGGACGTGGACGTCGCCGCCCAGGGCCTTCGCGGCGCTCAGCGCCTTCTTCGAGCCGTCCGCGACGGTGTTGGCGTCGTGGTCGACGACGAGGAGCGTTGCCATGACCTCTTTGACCTCCCGGACGGCCCCGTCAGATGACGGCCGCCTCGTTCTTCAGCTTCTCGACAAGATCGGCCACCGAGCCCACCTTGGCGCCCGCCTTGCGGCCGCCGGGTTCGACGGTCTTCAGCACCTTCAGGCGGGGCGCGACATCGACGCCGAGCGTCGCCGCGTCCGTCTCGGCGATCGGCTTCTTCTTCGCCTTCATGATGTTCGGCAGGGACGCGTAGCGGGGCTCGTTGAGGCGCAGGTCCGTCGTCACGATGGCGGGCAGCTTCAAGGTCAGCGTCTGGAGGCCGCCATCGACCTCGCGGGTCACGTCCACGGACCCGTCCCCGATCTCGACCTTCGACGCGAAGGTGCCCTGCGGCCAGCCCAGCAGCGCGGCCAGCATCTGGCCGGTCTGGTTCGCGTCGTCGTCGATCGCCTGCTTGCCCAGGATCACGAGGGACGGGCTCTCCTGCGCGACCAGCGCCTTCAGGATCTTGGCGACGGCGAGCGGCTCGACGGTGCCGTCGACCTTGACCAGGATGCCGCGGTCGGCCCCCATGGCGAGCGCCGTCCGGATGGTCTCCTGCGCCTGCTGCGGCCCGATCGACACCGCGACGATCTCCGTCGCCACCCCTTGCTCCTTCAGCCGGATCGCCTCCTCGACGGCGATCTCGTCGAAGGGGTTCATGGACATCTTGACGTTGGCGAGCTCGACACCGGACCCGTCCGGCTTCACCCGGACCTTCACGTTGTAGTCGATCACCCGCTTCACGGGCACGAGCACCTTCATCGACGACGAGTCCTCTCGAGGCGGCGGCGTTTCCGCTCTCTGATCACGGAAAGCGGCGGCCCGTAAAGTCGCCTCGCGCGATTTTCAATGACGGACCCTCACCTGTTCTGCCCCGGCACCCACAGGACGTCGTCGCGGCCTTGCCCGTTCACGTGGCGGGAGGCGACGAAGAGATGGTCGGAAAGCCGGTTCAGGTATTTCACCGCGGCCGGAGAAACGGTCTCGCCCGGCTTGTCGGCGAGCGCGACGGCCAGCCGCTCCGCCCTGCGGCACACCGTCCGGGCGAGATGGAGATGGGCCGCGGCCGCGCCTCCGCCCGGCAGCACGAAGGATCGGAGGGGCTGCAGCGTCTCGTTCATGCTGTCGATCTCGCGCTCGAGCCGGTCCACCTGCGCGTCGACGACGCGGAGGTCCTGGCGGCCGGAGGCGGGGTCGGCCGGCGTCGCGAGATCGGCGCCGAGGTCGAAGAGGTCGTTCTGAATGCGGCCCAGCATGGCGTCCGTGTCGGGGTCGGAGGCGAGGTGGAGGCGGGCGAGACCGATCGCCGCGTTGGTCTCGTCGACGGTGCCGTAGGCCTCGATGCGGAGGTCGTTCTTCGCCCGGCGCTCGCCGTTGACGAGGGCGGTACGGCCGCCGTCGCCGGACCGGGTGTAGATGCGCGTCAGGGCGACCATGCGGGAGGGTCCGTCCGGGACAGGAGAGGGACCCCGTTCTACGACGGTCCGCCCGACCGCCACCAGAGCACGATCATGATCACCACGATCGCGCCGAACTGGAGCATGACGCGGGTGCGCATCAGCTGCTGCGACCGTGCGGCGCTGCCGCCCCGCATCATGTTGACGAGGCCCAGCACGAGCACGATCGCGACGGCGATCGCAGCCAGGAGGACGAAGAGGCTCGACGTGGTCATGGCTGTCTCGGGTGAGGCTCAGTGCCGCCGGAGCAGGCGCTCGAAATAGTCGAGCGCCTCGTGCGGACGGGTGGGGTCGCCCAGCTTGCGGCGGAGCTCCTCCAGGATGCGGCGCGCCCGCTCGACGGCCGATTCGTTGGCGCCGGGGATGCGGACGCGACCGTCGGAGAACTCCCGCGAACGGGTCGGGCGGCCGAGGGGATCGTCGTTGCGGGGATCGTTCTGCGCGCGCCCCTGCGGGTTGCCGGGTCCGTTCGGGTCGCCGCCTTCTCCCGGATCGCCGTTCTCGCCCATCATACGCTGCATCTGTTGGGCCATGCCCTGCATGCCGCGCTGGAGCCCTTCGAGAGCGCGGCCCTGGGAATCGACGGCGCTGCCTTCGCGGCCCTCGCCGAGCTGCCGGCCGGCATCGCCCATGGCGCCGTCCGCATCCGACAACCCTTGCTCGCCCTCCATGCCGAGGCCGCGCATCCGCCGCTGCATCTCGCGGAGCCTGTCCCGCAAGGCCTGCTGCCGCCGGCCGAGCCCGGACCCGTCTTGGCCGGCCTGGCCATCTTCGCCCGCTCCGGCCCCGTCCTCGCTATCCTGGCCGGGCTGGGCGCCCCCGCCCTGCTGACCGGGCTGGCGGCGCTGTCCCGGCTGGCCGGACCCGCGCTGGCCGGGACGGTCGCCGCGCTGGGCACGCTTCTTCTGGCCTTCCCGGAAGGTCTGATCGCGCAGCTCGCCCTGCTCGCGGATCATGCCGTCGAGATCCTGCATCTGCCGGTTCATTTCCCGGGCGAGGGGATCGCTCATGCGGCTGTTCGGACGCGCCGTGCGGAGGTTCTCCAGGATGTTCTTCAGCTGCTCGAGCAGGCGCTGCGCCTCCGCGGTATCGCCGCGCCGCATCGCGTCCTGCATCTCGCTCAGCATGCGGTTGAGGTCGTCCGTCGAGATCACCCGGTCGGGCGCCCTGGCATCCTGCTGGCGCTCGCCGCCCTTGTCGTTCTGCAGCCGCTCGGCGAACTCGCGGAGAAAGCGGTCCATCGCCTGCCGGAGCTCGTCCGTCAGCTGCGCGATCTCCTTGTCTCCGGCCCCCTTCTCGATCGCCTCCCGAAGGCGCTCCTGCGCGGCCCTGAGCTGCCGCTCGGCGTCGGACAGGTCGCCGTCCTCGATCTGCAGCGCCATCGCCCACAGCCAATCGGCGACCTCGGAGAGGTCGGCATCCGAGCGCGCCGTACGGTAGCGCCCGGCCGCAGCCCGCAGGCCGAGATAGATTCCCCATTCGGGAGTGAAGCGGTCGGGCGCGATGAGGAGGGCGTCGAGCGCGAGCTGGACGGGCTTGCGCGTGTCGGGGTCGAGGATGATCGAGCGGCGCTGCTCGACCAGCGCCTTGGCGAGAGGCTTCGTGAACGGCCTCTGCGGCAGCGTCAGGTCGAAGGTCGGGCTCCGTCCCTCCTGCCCGGCCTCGTCCCGCGCGACGAGCGTCACCTTCACGCCGACGGCAGGCTACACGGGCTCGGCCAGCTTCAACTATGC
>CALMTJ010000401.1:2511-3143 GCA_937872715.1 uncultured Methylobacteriaceae bacterium | reverse complement strand
GCCCGTCCACGGCGGCGACGACCACCTTCATGCCGTCGAAGCGGAGCCGGAGGATGCGGGCGTTGCAGCCATTCGCCAGCCTGAGCCGGATTCGGCTCCCTGCGGGCGCCTCCATGTGGGAGGGCGCGTCGCCCTCTCCGACCGTGAGCTGCCCGCCGAGGCGTCCGGCGACGGCCGCCTCCAGGAGGTCGCCGAACGGCGCGAGCCCGCCCGCCGGGTCGAGCCGCCAGTCACGCACGACGAGCGCGGCGTCCGCTTGCACGCGGGGAGGGTCCGCCTCCTCGACGACCAGGAGCGCTCCGAGGCCCCGTCCCGCCGGCTCGGCGGAGCGCCCGAGCACGACCGGGCGCACCAGGAAGGTGCCGGCATCGGGGGGCCTTAGCCGGTAATCGAAGGCGGAGCCCGGGGCGACGGGGCTCTGCGTCAGCCCTCCGACCCCGTCCGCAGCATTCGGGCCGCGCACGCCGTGCCAGTGCAGGCTGAGCGGCGCCGTCGTGTCGTTGACGAGGCGGACCCGCAGCTCGGCTCCGGCCTTCGCCTTGAGCACCGGCGCGATCCGGCCGTCGAGCGTCCAGAGGCCGACCGGCTCGGCCGATCCGGGAAAGGCCCTGGGGGAGGGCGCCGCCCTCAGG
>CALMTJ010000401.1:611-2501 GCA_937872715.1 uncultured Methylobacteriaceae bacterium | reverse complement strand
CCGCGGCCGCCGGGCGAAGCGGAACGAGCGTCGCCGAGAGCCCCGCCAAAGCGGCCCGGCGGCTCGGCTTCATCCGACCCGCCATGCCGTCGCTCCTCCCTGTCCGCCGCATGCCGCCGGCAGACGCGATCCCGCCCGATCCGTCAAGACGAATGGGCCGCTCCGGGCCCGGCGAGCGCCCCGAGGGTTGCCGGGCGTTTCGGCTTGTGGGAAGAGCCGGCGGCGACCGCGACGCGGCGATGAGCGGGCGTGGCGGAACCGGTAGACGCGCTGGATTTAGGTTCCAGTGACGCAAGTCGTGGGGGTTCGAGTCCCTCCGCCCGCACCACCATCGGCGCCGCGGATGATCGAGCGGCCGGCCCGGGCCGGCAGGGAGTGCGGCCGCGTCGCGGCCGTGACGAAGAGGCGAGTGCGATGCAGGTCACCGAGACGAGATCCGAAGGGTTGCGCCGCGAGTACAAGGTGACGCTGCCGGCGTCCGAGCTCGCGGAGCGGCTGACGAGCGAGCTCTCCACCCTGAAGGACAGGGTCCGCATCAACGGGTTCCGGCCCGGCAAGGTGCCGATCGCGCATCTGCGCCGCCTCTACGGGCGCTCCGTGATGGCGGACGTCGTCCAGAGCGCCGTCACGGAGGCGAACCGCAAGATCGTCGAGGACAACAACCTCCGGCTGGCGCTCGAGCCCAAGATCGACATGGCGGGGGACCAGGCGGAGGTCGAGAAGGCGCTCGACGCGAAGGGCGACCTCGATTTCACGGTCGCGGTCGAGGTGCTGCCGAGCTTCGAACTCGCCGACCTCTCCGACATCTCGCTGAGGAAGCTCGTCGCCGAGGTGTCGGAGACCGAGCTCGACGAGGCGCTGGTCCGGATGGCGACGCAGAACCGCTCCTTCTCGCCGAAGGGGGAGGGCGCCGAGGCGGCCGAGGGCGACCGCGTGATCGTCGACTTCACCGGCCGCATCGACGGCGAGGCGTTCGAGGGGGGCACGGCCGAAGGCATCTCCGTCGAGATCGGCTCCAACTCGTTCATCCCGGGCTTCGAGCCCCAGCTCGTCGGCGCCAAGGTCGGCGAGAGCCGGAAGGTGAGCGTCACCTTCCCGGAGAATTACGGGTCGGCCGAGCTCGCCGGCAAGCCGGCCGAGTTCGACGTGACCGTGAAGGAGATCGAGGGCGGCGGCGAAGCCAAGGTCGACGAGGACCTCGCCAAGGCGTTCGGGATGGAGTCGCTGGACAAGCTGAAGGACGGCGTGAGGGGCGCGATCTCCCGCGACTTCGAGGCCCAGTCGCGCCGCAGGCTCAAGAAGGAGCTCCTGGACGCGCTCGACACGAAATACGGGTTCGAGCTGCCGCCTGGACTCGTGGAGCAGGAATTCGCCGCCGTCTGGTCCCAGGTCGAGGCCGACCTCAAGAATTCGGGCCGCACCTTCGCCGACGAGGAGACGACGGAGGAGGAGGCGCGCGCCGAGTATCGCCGCATCGCCGAGCGCCGCGTGCGGCTCGGGCTCGTTCTTGCGCAGGTCGGCGCCAGTGCCGATATCAAGGTGACGGACGAGGAGGTCGACCGCGCTCTCGTCGAGCGCGTCCGCCAGTATCCCGGTCAGGAGCGGCAGGTCTGGGACTATTTCCAGAAGAACCCCGCCGCCAAGGCGGAGCTGCGGGCTCCCATCCTGGAGGAGAAGACGGTCGACCACCTGCTGGGCCGGGTGAACGTCGTGGACGAGCCGACCTCGAAGGAGGCGCTGTTCCGGGACGAGGACGAGAAGGCCGAGACGGCCGCGTGATGGGGGTTGGGGCGGCGCGCGGGCCTGTCCCGCCCGCGAGGCGTTCCGGGAGAATGGCGAAACGATGAGAGATCCGGTCGACACCTACCACAACACGCTCGTGCCGCTGGT
>CALMTJ010000401.1:0-601 GCA_937872715.1 uncultured Methylobacteriaceae bacterium | reverse complement strand
GGGCCTTCGACATCTATTCGCGCCTGCTCCGCGAGCGCATCATCTTCCTGACGGGGGCGGTCGAGGATTACTCGGCCTCGCTCATCGTGGCGCAGCTCCTGTTCCTCGAGGCCGAGAACCCGAAGAAGGAGATCTCCTTCTACATCAACTCGCCCGGCGGCGTGGTGACGTCCGGGCTGTCCATCTACGACACGATGCAGTTCATCCGCTGCCCGGTCGCGACCTTGTGCGTCGGGCAGGCCGCCTCAATGGGCTCGCTCCTCCTCTGCGCCGGGGAGAAGGACCACCGTTTCGCGCTCACCAACGCCCGGATCATGGTCCACCAGCCCTCCGGCGGCTTCCAGGGTCAGGCGACGGACATCCTGATCCATGCCCGCGAGATCGAGGCGCTGAAGCGCCGCTTGAACGAGATCTACGTGCGCCACACCGGCAAGGACCTGGCCGCGATCGAGAACGCGCTCGAACGCGACTACTTCATGACGGCGGAGGCCGCGCAGGAATTCGGCCTGATCGACCAGGTGCTGCTGAAGCGCCCCGAATCCGGGGCGCTGTGAGGATCGCGGCGGGCGCGGCGTCGCGGTGCCCGCCCGTGTCTTGATCC
>CALMTJ010000400.1:7598-9477 GCA_937872715.1 uncultured Methylobacteriaceae bacterium | reverse complement strand
GGGTGAAGAAGGTCGTGGTGGTGATGGAGCATTCCGCCAGGGCGAAGGACGGCTCGGTCTCGGCGAAGCTCCTGAAGAGCTGCGACCTGCCGCTCACCGGCTCCAAGGTCGTGGACCTTGTCATCACCGATCTCGGCGTCTTCGCCATCGACAAGCACGGCACGGGCGGCATGACGCTGATCGAGCTCGCCGACGGCGTGAGCGAGGAGGAGATCCGCTCGCAGACGGAGGCGCGCTACCGTACGGCGCTGGCCGGCGCGACTGCGAAGGCGGCCTGAACCCGTCCTCGCGGCCGGCCTGACCTGCTCTTGCGCCGGGATGCCGTCATTGCGAGCGAAGCGAAGCAATCCAGTGACGTCGGCTGCGTCCCTGGGTCGCTTCGTCGGCTTCGCCTCCTCGCGAGGACGGCGCGCCTTTCCCCCTAACCCCAGACCTCGCGGGCGATCTCGACGATCATGTCGAGCTTCGCCCATTGCTGCTCGTCCGCCAGCGTGTTGCCCTCCTCCGTCGAGGCGAAGCCGCATTGCGGGGAGAGGCAGAGCTGGTCGAGATCCACGAACTTCGCCGCCTCGTCGATGCGCCGGCGGACGTCGTCCTTGCCCTCCAGCTCGCCCGTCTTCGACGTGACGAGGCCGAGCACCACCGTCTTGCCCTTCGGCAGGAAGCGCAGCGGCTCGAAGCCGCCGGCCCGGTCCGTGTCCCATTCCATGAAGTAGCCGTCGACGTCGATCCCGTTGAACAGGAGGTCCGCGACCGGCTCGTAGCCGCCCGAGGCCACGAAGGTGGAGCGGAAGTTCCCCCGGCAGAGATGCATGGTGACGGTCATGTCCGACGGGCGGCCGCGCACGGCCGTGTTGATCATGTCGGCGTAGATCTGCGGCTGCCTCTCCGGGTCGTCGCCCCGCTCGCGCAGCATTTGAAGCTGCTCCGGATCGCACAGATAGGCGAAGGACACGTCGTCGAGCTGAAGATAGCGGCAGCCCGCCTCGTGGAACGCGGTCACGGCGCCTTTATAGGCGGTTCCGAGATCGTGGTAATACTCGCCCATGTCGGCGTAGACGCCGGCATTGATCATCTTCCGGCCGCCCCGGTAGTGGAGCATCGACGGCGACGGGATCGTCATCTTCGGCACGCGGGACGTGTTGTCCTTCACGAAGCGGAAATGGTCGAGGAACGGATGGTGGCCGGAAAAGCCGATCCTGCCCACCACGCGCAATCCCTTCGGCTTCAGCTGCGCGCCCGTGAACGGCACGCCCTCGTCCATCCAGAAGCCTTCCACCCCGTCGAGCTCCTCCAGGAAGTCGTAGTGCCAGAAGGCCCGGCGGAACTCGCCGTCCGTGACGGCTTCGAGCCCGATCTCCTCCTGCTTGCGGATGAGGGCGCGGATCTCGGCATCCTCGACCGCCTTGAGCCCCGCCTCGTCGAGCTCGCCTCGCTCGCGCTTCTCGCGCGCCTCCTTGAGGGGCGCCGTGCGCAGGAGGCTGCCGACCATGTCGGCTCGGAAAGGCGCGTCGGCTCTATGCATCGGGTCCCTCCAGGTGTTCTTGCCCGTCGCTGTAGCACGCGCCGGGCGCCCGCGGAGGGAAACCGCGCCTAAAGTTCACAGCGGAAACGCCCTCCGGCGTTGACGGGGCACCCGGCGCCGCTAAGGGTCCGGGCGCGGCGGATGATTCCCCGAGAAACGATCAGAGGAGTGGCGGAATGGCCAAGGACACCAAGTCTGCGAAGACCGAGAAGGCCGCAGCCCCCAAGGCGGCCCCGAAGGACGCCGCCAAGTCAGCCCCGAAGAAGGTCAATCCCGCCCTGATGAAGCCGATGACCCCGTCGAAGGAGCTCGGCGCGATCGTCGGCACGAAGCCGCTGCCCCGCACGGAGGTCG
>CALMTJ010000400.1:0-7588 GCA_937872715.1 uncultured Methylobacteriaceae bacterium | reverse complement strand
TCTCCAAGGTGTGGGAGTACATCAAGTCGCACAAGCTTCAGAACCCGAAGAACGGACGCGAGATCCTGGCAGACGACAAGCTGAAGAAGGTGTTCGGCGTCGACAAGGTGACGATGTTCGAGATGAACAAGCACCTGTCCGGCCATCTGAGCTGATCGGAGCCGGCGCGCCGCCGGCGGCTTCGCCGCCGCGGTCCAGGTCGTGCCGCCCGGGAGGGAGCGGATCGCGCCTCCCTCAATGGGCCGCGATGAGCCACGCCACGCTGGCCAGCGGACACACGGCTCCGATCACGAAGCAGAAGGCTGTATTGATCATCTGACGCCCCGAACGGTCGTTGATCGACCTGTTGTGCGGCCGGTCTATCGGGCCCGCCTTGCCATCGGGTTCAAGGAGATGGTTTCGTGATCCTGACGGCCCGACAGGTGTTGCGGGCCGGCTGTTTCGCGGCGATGCTGGCCGGATGAGCGGCACGGACCAAGCGTGATCGAGGCCGACATCGTCGTTGGACGAGACGCCGAGCGTGTCGACGGACGCGCAGCCGGAGGAGCTCGACATCTCGGTCGCGGTCGACCGCGTCCGGGACGTGGCCGACCTTCCCGTGCGGCGCATCGCGCGCGCCTGAGCGGGGCTTCGCACCTTCGCGCCCGACGAGACGTGAAGGGGAGGGAGTTCCGTTGAAGATCTTCATCGCGACGCTCGCGACCGAGACGAACACCTTCTCGCCCATCCCGACCGGCCGGGCCGCCTTCATGGGAGAGCGGGAATATTCCCGCTCGACCGGCAGCCGCGAGCCGCCCCGCATCGGCAACATTCCGCTGATCGAGTGGCGCCGGATGGCCGAGGCCGACGGGCACGAGGTCGCCGAGAGCATCTGCACCTTCGCGCAACCCGCCGGCACCACGCTCCGGCACGTCTACGAGGAGCTGCGCGACACGCTGCTCGGCGATCTCCAGGCCGCGATGCCGGTCGACGTGGTCCTCCTCTTCATGCACGGCGCCATGGTGGCGGACGGCTACGACGATTGCGAGGGGGACACCCTGGCCGGCGCCCGCCGCATCGTCGGGCGGGACGCGGCGATCGGCATCGAGCTCGACCTCCATTGCCACCTGACGGAGCTGATGCGCGCGTCCGCCGACGTCATCATCACCTTCAAGGAATACCCGCACACCGATATCGGCGAGCGGGCGCGCGAGCTCTACCCGCTCTGCATCCGCACCAGGGCGGGCGAGATCTCGCCCGTGATCGCCTTCCACGATTGCCGGATGGTGTCGATGTGGCGGACGCCGCTCGAGCCGATGAAGAGCTTCGTCCGCCGGATGACGGAGCTCGAGGGCCATGACGGCATCCTGTCCGTCTCGCTCGGCCACGGCTTCCCCTGGGGCGACGTGCCGGATGTCGGCGCCAAGGTGGTGGTGGTGGCCGACGGGGACGAGGGCAAGGCGGACGGCCTCGCCCGGCAGCTCGGGCGCGAGCTCTTCGCCATGCGGGCCGAGACCTCGACGCGGCACGACACGATCGACGAGGGCATCGATGCCGGGCTCGCGGGCGAGGGCGGCCGGCCGGTCGTGCTGGCCGACGTCGCCGACAATGCCGGCGGGGGCGCTCCCTCCGACAACACCGCCATCCTTCGGCGCCTCGTGGACCGCCGGGTGAGGAACGTCGCGACCGGCTGCTACTGGGATCCGGTCTCGGTGAGCATCTGCACCGAGGCGGGTCTCGGCGCGAGTTTCGACCTCAGGATCGGAGGCAAAAGCGGCGTCGCGTCCGGCGACCCGGTCGACCTGCGGGTCACGGTCCGAGGGCTCTCCGCGGACCACAGCGAGGCCGGGCTGAGCGGCGGCCGTGCGCCGCTCGGGCCGTCCGCCTATGTGGAGGCGGACGGCATCCACATCATCCTCACCTCGATCCGTCAGCAGACCTTCGCGCCGGACGCCTTCGAGGGGCTGGGCTGCACGCTGGCCGACAAGGCGCTCGTGGTGGTGAAGTCGACGCAGCATTTCCATGCCGCCTTCGCGCCGGTCGCGAGCGCGATCCGCTACGTCGCGGCGCCGGGCGCGATCGCGCCCGATTACGACAGGATCCCCTTCACCAAGCGGACCGAGCCCTACTGGCCCAAGGTCGAGGATCCATGGGCCGGCACGAACCAACCCCCGGAGGCCCCATGACCGTCTCGCGCCGCACCGTCCTCAAGGGAGCGCCGGCGGCGCTCGCGGCGGGCTTCTCCCTCTCCGGCCGGGCTCCCGCCGTGGCGCAGGGCGCCGCCCGCACCCTGCGGTTCATCCCGCACTCGAACCTCGCCGCGATCGACCCGTTCGCAACCTCGGGCTACGTCGTCCGCAACCACGGCTACATGGTCTACGACACGCTCTTCGCGATCGGGTCGGACTTCAAGCCGCGCCCGCAGATGGCACAGGGCCACGAGACGGCGGCCGACGGCAAGACCGTCACCATCACCCTGCGGGAAGGCTTGAAGTTCCACGACGGCGAGCCCGTTCGGGCGGCCGATTGCGTTGCGAGCCTGAAGCGCTGGGCGGCCCGGGACGGGTTCGGCGGCAGCGTGATGGCGCTGACGGACGAGCTCTCCGCCACCGGTGACCGCACGCTCCGCTTCCGCCTGAAGGAGCCGTTCCCGCTCCTCGTCGACGCTCTCGGCAAGGCGTCGAGCCCCGTCCCGTTCATCATGCCGGAGCGGGTCGCGAAGACGGACCCGTTCACGCCGATCAAGGACGCGACGGGGTCAGGCCCGTTCCGGTTCATCGCCGACGAATGGGTGCCGGGCTCGAAGGTCGCCTATGCCAAGTTCGGCGGCTACGTGCCGCGCCAGGACCCCGTGGACAGGCTCTCGGGCGGCAAGCAGGTCCATCTCGACCGCGTCGAGTGGACCATCGTGCCGGACCCCGCCACGGCGAGCTCCGCCATCCAGCGCGGGGAGGTGGATTGGTACGAGCAGCCGATCGGCGACCTCGTGCCGTCGCTGGAGAAGAACCGCGACATCGCCGTCACCACCTTCGACCCTATCGGGACGCTGGTGCTCCTGCGCTTCAACCACCTCCATCCGCCCTTCGACAACCCGAAGGTCCGCCAGGCGGTGCTCGCGGCCGTGGACCAGACGGAATACATGACCGCCATGGTCGGCGACCCGGCCATGTTCTCCGAATGCAAGTCGTTCTTCCCGTGCGGCACGCCCTCCTCGACGGGCGCGGGCTCGGCCGCGATGGTGAGCAAGCTCGACCGCGCCAAGGCGCTCCTGAAGGAGAGCGGCTATGCCGGCGAGAAGGTGGTGATCCTGTCGGCGGCCGATATCGCCTACATGGCGCCGGTCGGCCTCGTCACGGACGATCTCCTGCGGAAGCTCGGCATGAATGTCGAGCTCGTGTCGACCGATTGGGGTTCCATCCTGACGCGGCGGGCCTCCCAGGAGCCGGTGGGCAAGGGCGGCTGGAGCATCTTCCACACGACCGCGGTCGGGGTGGAGTTCATGAGCCCCGCCTCGCACCTCGCCCTTCGTGGCAACGGCCGCGCCGCTTGGCCGGGCTGGCCCACCGATCCGACCATGGAGGCCCTCCGGCAGGACTGGATCAAGGCGGAGGGTGCGGACGCGCAGCGCAAGGCCGCGGCCGCCATGGAGGAGCGCGCCTTCGCGACGGTCCCCTACGTGCCGCTCGGCCAGTACCGCTCGGCGACGGCGCTCCGAACGAACGTCACGGGCCTGATCCAGGCCTCGGCCCCGCTGATGTGGAACATCCGGAAGGGTTGAGCGACGGCCACCTCGCCCTTCCCCTCGGCCGGGATCGTCGCGCGGACGATCCCGTTATCGTCATCGCGAGCGCAGCGAATCGAGCCAGGGGCGAGCGTTGGCCTGGAGGGCTTCGCTCCGCTCGCCATGACGGTGAATCAGTTCGCGATCACGCTGGATCGTTTCGCACGCAGGAACGGAGGCGGGGCGCCGCGGGCGAAGATGCGTCAGGCGCGCAGCCTGGTCCGGACCTCGGCCAGGCCGCGCGTGAGGTAATCGTCCCCGGCCCCGCCCTTCATGTCCTCGCGCAGCAGGCGCTCGGACACCCGGATGGCCGCATCCGCCGCGGCGGCCCGGACCTGCTGGGCGGCCGCATTCTCGGCCTGGGCGATCTTGGCCTCGGCCGTCGCCGTCCGCCGGGCGATGAAATCGGTGAGCCGCTCGTGCGCCTCGCGCGCCACGCGCTCGGCCTCGTCGCGGGCGGAGGCCACGATATCCGCCGCCTCCTTCTCGGCCGCGTCCCGCCGCCGCTTGTACTCCGCCAGCACGCCGGTCGCTTCCTCGCGCAGGCGCCTCGCCTCGTCGAGTTCGGCCTGGATGCGCTTGCCACGGCCGTCGAGCCCGGACGTCAGGGTCGCGAACGCCCCGGCATACCAGGCGATCCCGAGGAAGATCACGAAGGCGACGCCGACCCAGAACTCGGCCTCGTGGAGGAGATGCATGGCCGTTCCCCTCAGGCGCCGGCGGGGGAGAGCGCGGCCCTGACCCTCAACGGGTCCGCGGCCCGGCCCGTCAGCCGCTCGACGATGGCGCCGGCGGCCTCGGCCGCGATGTCGTCGACCCGTGCGATGGCGGCTTCCGTCCGCGTCCGGATCTCGGCCTCGGCGGAGGCGAGCCTCGTGGCGAGATCCGCCTCCATCGTCTTCCTGCGGGTCTCGGCCTCGGCCGCGAGCGTGTCGCGCGTCCCCTGGGCGATCGCCTGGGCCTTGCCGCGCGCCTCGGCGAGCGCCGTCTCGTAGGCCCGCCCCGCCTCCTCCGCGCCCGACCGCATGGCGGACGCCTCGGAAAGGTCCGCCGCGATCCGGCTTCGCCGGTCGGCGATGATGCCCGACAGACGCGGGACGATGGCCCGCGCCATCATGACGTAGAGGAACCCGAAGGTGAGGACGAGCCAGACGATCTGCGCCGGATAGGTCGCGGTGTTGAAGGGCGGGAACTCGCCTCCCCCATGCGCGCCCTCGTGCGCGGTCGCGGCTGTCGTCTCGTTGGTCTGGGCCATTCGCGTTCAGGTGCTGCGGTTGGAGAGACCGGGGCGGCCTCGCGGCGCGCCCGGGATCCCGTGCCGACCGTCCGGGATCAGGTGAACAGGAGGACGAGCGCGACGACGAGGCAGAAGATGCCGAGACCTTCCGCCAGCGCCGCGCCGATGAAGGCGCGGGCGAACTGGCCGTCGGCCGCCGAGGGGTTGCGCAGCGCGCCGGACAGGAAGTTGCCGAAGATGTTGCCGACGCCCATGGCGGCGAGGCCCATCCCGATACAGGCGAGGCCGGCACCGAGATATTTGAAGGCGATAGGATCCATCATGTGCTCCTTGGGGATCGGGTCTGATCTGGACGGGAAAAGGGCGGCCTAGTGGCCGGGGTGAAGCGCGTCGTTGAGGTAGATGCAGGTCAGGACGGTGAAGACGTAGGCCTGCAGCCCGGCGACCAGGAACTCGAGCGCGGTGAGCGCGATGGCCATGAGGAGCGGCAGCGGCGACAGCACCGCGAGCACGCCGGCGCCGCCCAGCGCCACGACGAAGCCGCCGAACACCTTCAGCGCGATATGCCCCGCCAGCATGTTGGCGAAGAGACGCAGGCTGAGGCTGATCGGCCGTGACACGAAGGAGATCACCTCGATCACCACGATGAACGGCAGGAGCCATACGGGCACGCCGGAGGGCACGAACAGGCCGAGGAAATGGGTGCCGTGCCGGACGAAGCCGTAGACGACCACCGTCCCGATCACGAGGGCAGCCAGCGCGAAGGTGATGACGATGTGGCTCGTGACGGTGAAGAAGCCGGGAAACAGCCCGACGAGGTTCAGGGTCAGCACGAACATGAAGAGCGAGAAGACGAGGGGGAAGAACTTCATCCCCTCGCGTCCGGTCGCGTCCGTCAGCGTGCCGGCGACGAAATCATGGAGGATCTCGGCCCCGGCCTGCGCGCGGCCCGGCACCAGCGACCGATTCCGGGTCGCGTACAGCATCCCGCCCACGATGAGGGCGACGCCGCCGACCATGAACAGGGACGAATTGGTGAAGCCGATACCGGGGATCAGGGGCTTGATGGTGAATTGCTCGATCGGGCTTGCCATCGTCCGTCGCTACGCTCGCGCCTTCTGGTTCACGGCCGCTGCGCGACCGACCTTGCTCGACCTAACCGCCCGATCTCGCCGGCTTCGCCGCGCCGCTCGCCCGCAACAGGTTGAGCATGCCGGCACAGAAACCGAGGATCAGGCACGATATCAGGCCCCACGGACCGGTGCCGACCACCCGGTCGATCACCCAGCCCAGGAGCCCCCCCGCGAGAACGCCTGCCACGAACTCCGCCGAAAGCCGGAAGGCAAGGCCGAGCGCGGACGGGTCGGACGTGAACGAGGCAGGACCCGGGCTCGGCTCCGCGGCAGGCCGCGAGGCGTCGATCTCGGCTCCCAGACGCTCGAGACGCCGCGAGAGATCGCTTCCGGAGGGAGCTTCGGCCGCGTTCCCGCGCGCCGGCTGCGTGTCGTTGCCGTTCATGGCTCAACCCGCGCGGCAAGCAGGAAAATGGCCCGGACGCCCCCCGAAACCGCCGGCACCATAGTGGTGGGTCCGGGGGGTGTCAAGAACCACCGCTAACGGCTAAGTCATTGGAATGTCGCTAACTTCGCCCGGTTCGTCCGGCTCATGACGCCTCGCGGAGACCTTCGGCGACCTCAAGGCTGACCGAGACGAGCTGCGACACGCCGCGCTCCGCCATCGTCACCCCGAACAGCCGGTCCATCCGGGCCATGGTGATCGGATTGTGGGTGATGACGACGAAGCGCGTCTCCGTTTCCCCCGCCATCGTCCGCAGGAGGTCGCAGTAGCGCTCGACATTGGCGTCGTCGAGCGGCGCGTCGACCTCGTCCAGCACGCAGATCGGCGACGGGTTGGTGAGGAACACGGCGAAGATCAGGGCGGTCGCGGTCAGCGCCTGCTCGCCGCCGGACAGGAGGCTCAGGGTCGCGGGCTTCTTGCCGGGTGGACGCGCGGTGATCTCGAGCCCGGCCTCCAGCGGGTCGTCCGAATCGACCAGCGTCAGCTCCGCCTCGCCGCCGCCGAAGAGGGTCGTGAAGAGCCGGCCGAAATGGCCGTTCACGACCGCGAAGGCGGCCGAGAGCCGCTCGCGGCCTTCGCGGTTCAGGCTGCCGACAGCGCCCCGCAGGCGGCGGATCGCCTCCGTCAGCTCGTCCCGTTCGGAGGACAGCCGCACCCGTTTGCCCTCCGTCTCCCCGAGCTCCTCCTCGGCCCGGAGATTGATGCCGCCGAGCCGCTCGCGGTCGGTGCGGAGGGAGGCGAGACGCGCTTCGACCGCGCCCGGATCGGGCGTCGCCGCCTCGTCGCCCGCGAGTGCCAGGAGGCCGGCAGGATCGGTGCCGAACGCGTCCGCGATCGCCCGCCCGAGCGCCTCGCGCCGCTCGGCCAGGCCTCCGAGCCTTGCCTCCGAGCCCGCCCGGGTCTCGCGGGCGGCGGCCAATCCCTCGAGGGCCGCTCGGGCTTCGCGATCGGCCGCGGCGAGCGCGGTCTCGGCGGCGGCGAGCCTGTCCGCCGCCTCCCGCCGCCGCGCCTCG
>CALMTJ010000399.1 GCA_937872715.1 uncultured Methylobacteriaceae bacterium | reverse complement strand
GTCGGATAGATGCCTTTCCATAACCGGCCGCTTGTACCATGGCGCCACGTTTTCGCCACGACGCCGTCCCGCGGACCTCGTCCGGGCACGGGAGAGAACCGACATGAGCGCAGCCCCGTCCCCGTCCCGGCTGGCAGAGCTGTTCCTGGACATGCTGGCCTCCGAGCGCGGCGCCGCGTCCAACACCCTGGCGGCCTATCGCCGCGACCTGGACGATTACCTGCCCTTCCTGGCCGGCCGGGGATCGACGCCGTCGGCGGCGTCGCCGGACGCGGTCCGGGCCTACATGGCGAGCCTCGACGGGCGTGGCCTGAAGCCGTCCTCGGCCGCCCGGCGGCGAGGTCGACGGGATGCTGGCCGCCGCCAGGAGCGCGGCGGAGGATGCGGACGTTCCTTCCCGGGCGCGGCTGCGGGGCGCCCGGATGTGGTGCCTGCTGGAGCTCCTCTACGCGACCGGGCTCCGGGTGTCGGAACTCGTCTCGCTGCCGCGTTCGGCGGCGCGGTCGCGGGAGCGGTTCCTCATCGTGCGCGGCAAGGGCGGCAAGGAGCGGCTCGTTCCCCTCACGCCGGCCGCGCGGCGCGCCGCGGAAACCTATCTCGCCCTGGCGGAGAAGGCCGGTCCGGACACGCGGTGGCTGTTCCCGGCGGATAGCGAGAGCGGGCACATGACCCGGCAATTCTTCGCACGCGAGCTCAAGGCCGTCGCGGCGGCCGCAGGGCTCAGGGCGGACAAGGTGAGCCCGCACGTCCTCCGGCACGCCTTCGCCAGCCACCTGCTCCAGAACGGCGCCGACCTGCGCGTCGTGCAGGAGCTGCTCGGCCATTCGGACATCTCGACGACGCAGATCTACACTCACGTCCAGGACGAGCGGCTGAAATCCATGGTGCGCGATCTGCATCCCATGTCGGACGCGGCCTGACCCGTGACCCGGTGATCGCAATCAGGGCGCGGTTCCCGGGCCGTCGCCCCGGCGCAGGAGGAAGATTCCCTGCTCGCCGAACAGGTTCCAGACCCACCAGGGCAGATGCCACCGCACCGGCTGACCACCCGAATCGAGCGCGTGCGCCTCCTCCATGCGGGCGCCGATCTCCCGGCACAGCCCGACGAAGTCCCGTATGGTGCAGAAATGGATGTTGGCCGTTTCGTACCAGGTGTCCGGCATGTTCTCCGTAACCGGCATGCGGCCCCGCACCCCGAGCTCCCAGCGCACGCGCCAATGGCCGAAATTCGGGAATGTCACGATGGCGCGCCGGCCGATCCGGAGCATGTGCTCCAGGACGACCCGCGGCTGCCGGGTGGCCTGGAGGGTCTGGGACAGGATCACGTAGTCGAACGCGTCGGCCGGGTAATGGGCGAGGTCCGTGTCGGCGTCGCCCTGAATCACTCCCAGCCCTTTGGCCAGGCAATCGCTCACCCCCTTGCGGGAGAGCTCGATGCCGCGGCTGTCGGCGCTCCTGCGGTCGCGGAGCAGGGCGAGGAGCGAGCCGTCGCCGCAGCCGACGTCCAGGACCCGCGAGCCCGGCTCCACCATGCCGGCGACCAGGAGGTGGTCGCGGCGGGGAGCCGGCGCGCCCGAGGTCGAGCCGACACTGGGAGCGGACAGGATCGTCGCGCTCATGCGAGGCCCCGGGCGGAGGCCGCCGCATCGATG
>CALMTJ010000398.1 GCA_937872715.1 uncultured Methylobacteriaceae bacterium | reverse complement strand
CAGGAACGGGGCGGGTGCCACGGCAGCGGGGCTCATGACCGGGCCGGACGGCGAGAGGGCGCTGGCCGGGCCGTCCACCGCATTCACGGGCGGAGCCGGAGCGGCGACGGCGGCCGGGGCGGCGGGAAGATCGGACCGCGCGGCCTCCGTCCGGGCCACGTGGATCGCGGAGAGCGTCACGAGCGCCGCCGGCCCGGTCGGCGTCGCCAGGACGGGGAGTGGCTTCGGCTCGGCGGGAACGGCCTTGGGCGGAGCCGGAGCGACATCCGGACGCGAGACGACCGCGGCCTCGCGGGCCGGCACCGGCGCGGCTTCGCCGGCCGGGCACCCGGCCTGGACATAGGGGAAGATCGGCTCGTCGCAGCGGCTGGCCGCCAGCAGGGCGGACCGGCTCGCGGTCCCCCGCATCGACAGCTGGGACACGCCGGCCGTCACGGCGAACGCGCTTCCCACCACCGCCGCGAAGGCCAGCATCGCGCCTGTCCGGGCCGTCCCGCCGCTCATCCGACCGCCTCACTCCACCGGACAGGAGGTTAACCGAAGCGGGGCGGAAAAGCACTCGGGATTCGACTCGGGCGGGGCGATTTTCGGCGCCGCGCGGGGGGGGCGCCGGGCCGCGCGAGCGCTCCCGGCGGGGGGGCTCCGCGGCCGCCTCCTTGGCCCGCCCGGCGCGCGTCCGGTCGTTCGGGTCAGGCGGCTACGGACCCGTTCTCGCCTGGAAATGCTTCTTGCCGTCGGGGATCGTCGGAGACGGTTTGGTCGACCACCCGGCTCTCGGACGGGAGCGGATTGGCCAGAACTCACCTCCGTTCCGGACGGCTATGCCGCGAGCACAAACGCTGCGATTGTGTTAATCTCAATATTCCTCTTGCAGTTGATGGGTGCGTCCTTTACGGCGCCTTGGTACCTGCCGCTTCGAGATTGCCGGCGTTAGTGCTCCCCTATGACAAACGATGAGTTGCGCCAGGAAATCCAACGTGCGCTGGCCTTGGATGCCAGTACTGCCGGGGTTCCGGCAGCAACCCGTGAGCGGGCTGCGCAATGGGCAGCGAAGAAGTATTCGGCCAATAAGGCCTCCATCGAGAAAGGCTTCATGGCCGCGGTTGTGCTGACCCAGCGCGCCGCGGAGGCAGCCAAAGTCGCGCTTGCAGCTCTTCGACCGGAGCATTTGGAGGCTCATATGCCTCTAACTGGCGTGAAGATTGGCAGCAAGGAGAAGCGGATTAAACAACCTAAGCGTGCGTCGCCGGGATGTGAATCGCTTCATGAGGCCTACCGCCGTGCCCGCGCGGAGCTTAACTCTTAGATGGGTAGTAGTGCTGCATCGAGATCTTAAGACACTGCACAAACTGAACGGTCGTCTGGATGGACAGTGCAATCAGGACGGCTTGAATCCGGAATAAATCCTGTTCCCGGAAAGCGACCGCGTATGCGACGAGGGCGACCATAAAGAACGAGATCGCCAATTGGAGATACATCCAAGCCTGAATGTGCCAGTTGAACTTCTCCCGCTCCCTTCGAGCGGCTTCGCTGTCAGCGTCGTCGAGGGCCTTCGTGACCGCCGGCGCGCCGGCTTTCGACGTCTGGGGAGGAGCGACACGGGTCATTCGGCATCGATCAGCTCACGAGGCGCAACAAAGAAGGATGTGACGTCACCACCTCGCGCATATCTCAGTTCCGCGACCCGTTCCTTGGGAGCCAGCAGCTCCCGAGCAAATTCCCTTACCTTACTGCCTCTATTCTTGAGATCCGCGCGCGTAACCGCAAGAAGATTTTCGTCCAGAGGGTCTGTTTCGCTGCGGTCGAACATAAATTTGCCGATGAGATAGGCTATGGCGAACGCTTGATTCTCCGGTGTTGCTTCACCGTTCACGTAAATAGATTTGCTTCGACCGTCTATTGCGCCGTAGGTGTCGGCGCCTCCGAGTTCCGCAGTCAAGAGTTTAAACCCTCGGCCCTCGGCGATCTCGATCACGTCGATCGGAGGCCGAAACATGCGAGCCTCAAGACGGATGCGCTCCGCCAATTCTCGAGCCTCCATCTTGTCATGGCTGGCCAGAAGTTCCGTCGCGGACATCAGCTGCGCCTCTGATTCGGTTTACAACCTGTACAAGCCTAGGCCGTGAGGATGAACAGGTCGCCTCATATGATGCACAGCCATCACTGCCCAGCAAGCAACAGTCCTGCTACGCCGCTTCGCCCTTGGCCCGCCCGGCTCGCTTCCGGTCGTTGGGGTCGAGGATCGCCTTGCGGAGCCGGATGGATTTCGGCGTCACCTCGACCAGCTCGTCATCCGCGATCCAGGCGAGCGAGCGCTCCAGCGTCATGCGGATCGGCGGGGTGAGCCGCACGGCCTCGTCCTTGGACGTGGTCCGGATGTTCGTCAGCTTCTTGCCCTTGAGGACGTTCACCTCGAGGTCGTTGTCGCGGGTGTGCTCGCCCACGATCATGCCCTGGTAGACCTTCCAACCCGGCTCGATCATCATCGGGCCGCGATCCTCGAGGTTCCACAGCGCGTAGGCGACCGCCTCGCCGTTGTCGTTGGAGATCAGCACCCCGTTGCGGCGCCCGGCGATGTCGCCCCGGAACGGCTGGTAGGCGTGGAACAGCCGGTTCATGATGGCGGTCCCGCGCGTGTCGGTCATCAGCTCGCCCTGGTAGCCGATCAGGCCGCGCGTCGGGGCGTGGAAGACGAGCCGCTGCCGGTTGCCGCCGGACGGCCGCATCTCGACCATGTCGGCGCGGCGCTCGGACATCTTCTGCACGACGACGCCCGAATGCTCCTCGTCGACGTCGATCACCACCTCCTCGATCGGCTCCAGCAGGTCGCCCGCCTCGTCCCGGTCGAAGACCACGCGGGGGCGCGACACCGCGATCTCGAACCCTTCCCGCCGCATGGTCTCGATCAGGATGGAGAGCTGCAGCTCTCCCCGGCCCGACACGAAGAAGGAATCCTTGTCGGTGCTCTCCTCGATCTTCAGCGTGATGTTGCCCTCGCCCTCCTTGAACAGGCGGTCGCGGATCATCCGGCTCGTGACCTTGTCGCCTTCCGTGCCGGCGAGCGGCGAATCGTTGACGATGAACGACATGGTGACGGTCGGCGGATCGATCGGCTGCGCCTGGATCGGGATCTCGACCGCCCCGTCGCAGAAGGTGTCGGCGACGGAGCCCTTCACCAGCCCGGCGATGGAGACGATGTCGCCGGCCTCGCCGGCCTCGATCGGCTGGCGCTCGATGCCCCGGAAGGCCAGGATCTTCGACACCCGGCCCGTCTCGACGACGGCGCCGTGGCGGTCCAGCACCTTCCCGGTCTGGTTCGGCTTCACCGACCCGGCCGCGATGCGGCCCGTGATGATGCGGCCGAGGAACGGGTTTGCCTCCAGCAGCGTGCCGAGCATCCGGAACGGGCCGGGCTCGACCTCCGGCTCGGGCACGTGCTGGAGCACCATGTCGAAGAGGGGCGCGAGCGAGGCGTCGGCGGGCTGCTCGGGCGTCGCCGCCATCCAGCCGTTGCGGCCGGACCCGTAGAGGATCGGGAAGTCGAGCTGGTCGTCCGTCGCGTCGAGCGCCGCGAACAGGTCGAACACCTCGTTGATCACCTCGCTCGGGCGGGCGTCCGGCCTGTCGACCTTGTTCACGGCCACAATCGGCCGGAGCCCGATCTTCAGCGCCTTGCCGACCACGAACTTGGTC
>CALMTJ010000397.1:16338-16877 GCA_937872715.1 uncultured Methylobacteriaceae bacterium | reverse complement strand
CGCCCGCCTGGCCGCGTTCCAGCCGCGTCGCGACGGCCCCGCCCTCCGCATCGGCCTCGTCATGGAGAGCCTCGACGCGCAGAACGCGCAGGCCGTCCGCGTCGACGACGAAGTCCGTCTCGTCCTGGGGCCGCCCGGCGAGGCGGAGGAGGACGCGGGACGCCTCCTCCTCCGGAACGCTCGCATCCACCGACATGCGGCGGACGGACAGGGCCGGCGTCTCGTTGGCGAGCGTCCGGGCGAAGGACAGGACCGCCGCGTCGATGCCGGCGGCACCGATCGAGGCCGGGTTCTTACGTGACAGCACCCAGAGCTCGGACTTGTCGCGCAGGCACTCCTCCGCGCAGCTGCGGATATCGAGGCAGATCTCCCGGATGGCCGTCGCGTCGTCGTCCCCGGCCGCCTCCACCAGGTAGATCGCTCTCGCTGGGCAGCAGCCGCAAGGTGAACGTCCGCCCACAGAACGCCCCCGGCCCATTCGCCCGCGGCGGCGTCCAGTTCGGCGGCCCGCGAGGCGAGGTCGAGGGTGTCCGCGGTCA
>CALMTJ010000397.1:11024-16328 GCA_937872715.1 uncultured Methylobacteriaceae bacterium | reverse complement strand
GGCCGGCATCTTCCGCGACGGCGTGCCCGCCATCCGCGAGCGCCGTCCGCAGGCTCTCCGCGAACGGCGATGTCCCCCGCCCGGCGAGCCGGACGTGACGGGGCGGAGTCGCCGTCGCCTCGACGGCGCGGTTCGTCGCGGCGATGAGCAGCGCCGTCTCGCGGCCCGTCTCGACGGAGGTGACGCCGACCTCCTCGAAGCCGGACAGGGCGAGGGCGGTCGACCAGCCGGCGGCATCACGGAGCCGGCCGACCGGGAATTCCGGCGAGGTGCCGTCCGCGAACCAGGTCGCGGCCGATCCGAGCGTGAGGTCGCGGAAATGCGACGGCGCCGGCTCGATCGCGAGGAGCCGCCCGCCGGGCGCCAGCGCCCGGCGGAGCTTGTCGAACGCGTCCTCGGACGCGACGCGGTGCAGCGATTCCGCCGCCACGACGACGTCGAACGCGCCCTCGGGAAGCTCGTCCAGGCTCCCCGTCATGGTCAGGGCGTGGCCGATGTCGAGCGCCAGCTTGCCGCGCTCCAGCCGGCGCGGGTCGGCCTCCAGCACGGTGATCCGGAGATCGGCCGCCTTCGCGACGGCTCCCAGCGCGTGCGAGAGCGGCCCATACCCGACCTGGAGGACGCTCCGGGCCGCTCCGCGCGCCTGAAGGAGGCCGGTCTCCGTCAGGAGACGCTCCAGCGTTTCGCTGGCGCCCCGCACGGACATGCCGCCGAGCTCGAACGCATCCACCGCGCCCGCCGGCACGTCCTGACCCGTGTCCTGCTCCAGGAGCTGCGTCCCGAACGCGGCCGTGGTGCCGGCCGCGAGAAGGAGCTCGGCCGACCGGCTCGGCGCTTCCGCGGCGAGCGTCCGCAGGATCAGCGCCGGGTCAGGAAGGTCGCTCGCGGGCGCAACCGTCCAGCCCTCGTCGCCCTGTTCGGCCAGGCCGCTCAGCTGGAGGGCGTAGAGGAGGTTCGAGAGCCACGCGGCCCTGTGCGGCGGAAGCTCGGCGAGCCGCGCGGCCGTGATGGCTCCGTCCCTCGCCGCCGCCCTGGCGATCTCGTAGGAGGCCGCGGTCGCCCAGCCTTCGAGGAGGAGCTGCTCGCCGCTCTCGGCCGTCCCGTCGCCCAGCGTGATCCCGAGCGACGCGGCGGCCGCCTCGATCGGGGCCGATGCACCCCGGGCATCCTGGCCCCCGGCCGTCTTCCGGTCGGCGAGCACTGTCCTGGCCGTCAGCGCCCGCTCGGCCAGGACCGCGTGCCGCTGCACGCGAGCCGCCTGGAAACGCACGTCGGCCAAGGAGGCGACCGGCCTGCCGTCGCCGTCCAGCAGCGTGAAATCCGAGACGATGGATCGTTCGTTCGACCTGGCCAGAATGATCAGCGCGGACGCGACCGGCCCGCCCCGGGGATCGACCCGGATATGGCCGAACCTGACCGGCAGGTAGGCCGTCCCGCGGCGCTCCGCGCCCAATCCGGCGAAAAGCGCGAAGAGTCCGTGGAAACAAGCGTCGAGCCGAGCCGGATCGATCCGGTAGAGCCCCGCCGGAAGGCTCGGCTCGAGCTCCACCGCGATGGCCCTGTCGCCGGCCTGACGGACCGAGCGCAGCAGGCGGAAAGCCGGGCCGTAATGAAGGCCGACGGCCGAGGCGGCCGCGTAGATCGCATCGCCGGAGGTCACGGCGCCCTCGGCCGAGATGTCCGGCAGGTCGAACGGGTCTTCGCTGCCGGGCGTGATCTTGGCCACGGCATGGAGCGTCCAGCCCGAACGCGACAGGCGCGCCCGGCTCAGGATCTCGACCGTGTTGGTGTTCGGCGAGACCCGCGCCTTCACCTCCTTGGCGCGGTCGTGTTCGAGCGCGAGCGGCTGGGAGATGTCGAGGTCGAGGATGGCGGCACTGTCCGTGTCGAACCAGTCGCGCGCCACCGCCATGACGATCTCGATGAAGGCGGCGGCCGGCAGGATGGGCTGGCTCCCGACGACATGGTCGGCGAGTTCCGGGACCGCGGCCGTATCGAGCTGGCCGATCCATTCCGTCCCGTCGGCCGTGTTGCGCCCCCCGATCAGGCGATGCCAGCGCGTCTCCAGCGTGAAGCCGACCGCTTCCGACGTCGCTTCGACCCGGAAGTCGCGACGCTGCCACGGATAGACCGGAAGCGTCACCGACCGCGCGGGCGGCTGGCCGAAGAGCTTGTCGAGATCGACGGCGGCGCCCTTGACGAAGGCGTTGGCGGCCGCCGGCCGGATCGGGTCCTTGCTGTCCGGCTCGTCGCGCTTCTCGAGCACGCCCATCACCGCGAACGGGACGTTCGTGGGCTCCACCGTCTCCGTGATGGCCGACAGGAGGACGGAGCGCGGCCCGATCTCCATGAAGACGCGGGCGCCCGCCCGGACGGCGCGTTCGAGAGCCGGCGCGAACCGCACCGGCTCGCGCACGTTCCGCCACCAATATTCCGCGTTGAGGGCCGCGCCCTCCACCAGCTCGCCGGTGACGGTCGAGACCAGGGGAATCCTGGGCGCCGCGTTCCGGAGACCCTTCAGGTCGCGGAGGAGCGGCTCGCGGACGCAATCGATCAGCCCGCAATGGAAGGGATAATCGAGGTCGAGCTGGCGGAAGACCATGCGGCGCTTGCGGGCGGCGGCGCCGAGCCGCTTGATCGCGTCCGTCGGGCCGGCGATCGTGAAGGTGCGGGGCGAGTTGTAGGCGGCGATGTCGACGCCGTCCTCGCTGGACGCGAGAGCCTGGACCTGCTCGAGCGAGCCCACCACGACCGCCATGCGGCCCGTGTCGCGCGCCAGTTCCTGGTGGGCGCTGCGGGCATGGATGACCCGCACGGCGTCGTGGAGGGTCAGGGCGCCAGCGACCGCCGCGGCCGAGATCTCGCCCACGCTGTGGCCGAGGACCACGGACGGCGTGATGCCTTCGGCGGCGAGCGCCTGCGCGACCGCCATCTGGACGGAGAAGATCAGCGGCTGGGCCACGTGGGTGAATTGCAGCCGCTCCTCGAGATCGGCGGCGAACAGCGCCTCCGTCACCGACCAGCCGAACTGCGAATCGAAGAGCGCGTCGACCTCGTCGAAGCGCTCCCGGAAGGTGCGGTTCGTCGCGTAGGCGGTGCGGCCCATCCCGGTCCACTGGCCGCCGTTCCCGGAGAAGACGAACGCGACGGGCGCCCGGGTCTCCGTCACCGTGCCCCAGGAGATGCCCGGGACGTCGTCGTCCTTGTCCGCGATGCGCTCGAGCTTGCGCAGGAGGTCGCGCGACGAGCTCCAGTCGATCACGACGCGCTCGCCCAGCATCTCCCGCCGGTGCACGGCGGCCGCCGCCACGTCCTGGACCTCCTCCGGGGAGGCGCTTTCGAGCTGGTCGCTGTACAACCGGGCGAGGTCCCGCACGGCGCCGCGGGTCGCGCCGGACATCGCGAACCGTTCGGTCGAACCCGCGTAGCGCCGCTTGGCCCGGACGGGGACGACGGACGGGTCGCTCAGCACGACGTGGGCGTTGGTCCCCCCGAAACCGAAGGAATTGACCCCGGCGTAGCGCGGGCCGTCCCGGCGGGGGAGGGCGGTCGCCTCCGCGCAGACCTCGATGTTGAGCTCGGCGAACGGGATGTCGGGGTTCGGCTCAATGTAGTTGATGGACGCCGGCAGGAGGTCGTGCTCCAGGGCCAGCATGGCCTTCAGCACGCCCGCGAGGCCGGAGGCGGGCTCGAGATGGCCGATATTCGACTTGATGGAGCCGATCTTGAGGGGCGTCGGGCGGTCGCGGCCGAGCACCTCGCCGATGGTGGAGGCCTCGATCGGATCTCCGACCCTGGTCCCCGTGCCGTGCGCCTCCACGAAGGCCACCTGCGCGGGCTTGATCCCGGCCTCCTCGTAGACCTGACGGAGCAGTTTGCCCTGGGCGTATTGCGACGGCAGCGCGATGCCGTTGGTGCGCCCGTCGGAATTCACGCCGGAGGCCGCGACGCGCGCGTAGATGCGGGCCTCGTCCCGGACGGCGCGCTCCTGCGTCTGCAGCACGAGCACGACCGCGCCCTCGGCCCGCACGTAGCCGTTCGCCCGCGAATCGAAGGTGTGGCAGAGCCCCGTCGGTGACAGCATGGACGCCTGCGAGAACACGATGAAGCCGAACGGTCCGAGCAGGAGGTTGATGCCGCCGACGATCGCGGTGTCGATGCGGCCGCTCCTCAGGGCCTCCATCGCCTGGTGCATGGCGACGAGGGAGGAGGAGCACGCGGTGTCGACCGTGAAGGACGGCCCCTGGAAGTCGAAGGCGTGCGAGATGCGGTTCGAGATGATGGAGATGGCGCCGCCCGTGGCCGTGTAGGCGTCGCCTCCCGCGATGTCCGTATTGCGGATCGCCGTGTATTCGGGCGAGGACGCGCCCACGAAGACGCCCACATCCGTCCCGGCGAGCGCGGAACGGGATATCCCCGCGTCCTCCAGCGCCTCCCAGGTGAGCTCGAGCATGAGCCGCTGCTGGGGGTCCATCTGTTCCGCTTCGCGCGGGGAGATGCCGAAGACGCTCGGGTCGAAGCTCCAGATGTCGTCCAGGGTTCCGGCCGCCCAGGTGTAGCTCTTGCCCGGCTCCTTGGGCCGCGGATGGCCGTGCTTGAGCTTGGGCCAGCGATCGTCGGGAACGGTCGAGATGGCGCACCGGCCCTGCACCAGGGTGCCCCAGAGCTCCTCGACGGAGGAGGCACCCGGAAGACGGCACGACCTGCCGACGACAACCACCTCAGGCCGCTGATCCGATCCTCGCACCAATCGATCTCCGAGTTAGAACGCTTCTTACCGACCGAACCCGTGTCTTAGCCCGCGATCCGGGGACGCATCAACGCCGCCCCGATCCGCTCGCCCACGATCTCGAAGCTGTGCACCGGAACAGCGCCACGCATGATCCCCCGCCACGCGTGGCCGCTTCTCCGCTCGTGCGGATCGACAGGCGCGAAGAAGCGGGGGAGGGGAGGCCATAGACTAAACGGCCCGAGCGGTCCAGGCAGGATGGTGCGCCGCGGGGTGGGACGGGCTGTCCACGGCGCTCCCTTCCGGCCGGTAAGGAGAAGGCCGGCATTGAAATCAAACGATAATTAAGAGTGGAATAGCGCCGCCGAGGAACTCTCGTCCCTCCTTCGCATTACCCGTCCATGGCCGGACACCGGCGTGCAGAGGGCAGGACTATGATCGGTTGGGCTCTTACGTTTCTTCTCGTCGCGCTCGTGGCGGCCGTGTTCGGATTCGGCGGCATCGCCGGGACGGCGGTCGAGATCGCGAAGCTGATCTTCTTCGTGGCGATCGTTCTATTCGCGATTTCGGCCGTG
>CALMTJ010000397.1:10113-11014 GCA_937872715.1 uncultured Methylobacteriaceae bacterium | reverse complement strand
GATCAGGGGGCGGGCACCCTCCATCTGACGGCGCCGAACCTGAACGACGGGAGGCGGTGCCTCCCGTCTCGCTGTACTGCCCTTCAGGAGGTGCCCTTCGACAATCGGTCGAGGATGTTCGCGAATCGGTCCGGAATGGGTTGCTCGACGAGCTCGCCGTACATGGCCCGGAGTTTGTCTCCGATCTGAGCTTGTATGACCCGGTCGAGGACAGGTCCCGAGGCTTGCAGGGAGGATCCGCCGTTCGGCGATTCGGGGATGTCGCGCTCGCCGCTCTTCTCCTGTCCCCTCATTAACCGTCCCCACGCCCACGAAACCCGCACAACGCCGATACCACGAAACGGTTCCGTTAGCCTGGAACTCCGTTACTGCTTGTGGGTTGCCGATTGATTGACTACCACCCGCGCTCTCACGAGGCGTGGCGTCAGGGGACGTGAATGTCGGCAGCGCAGCAGGTCGTGCAATACCTTCCCTATCTCCGCCGATACGCCCGTGCGCTGACGGGCAGCCAGGTTGCGGGCGATGCCTATGTCGCGGCGACTCTCGAGACGCTCGTCTCGGACCCGTCCGCCGTCACCGCTGCGAGCCAGGTCAAGGTCGCTCTCTTCCAGGTGTTCACCCGTATCTGGAACTCCTTGTCCGTGAACGGGGAGCACGAGCAGGTCACGCGCGACCTTCCCGCCGAGATCAGACTGGGCCAGATCACCGCCTTGCCCCGCCAGGCATTCCTCCTGTCGAGCCTCGAAGGCTTCACGGAGGAGGAGGCGAGCGAGATCCTGGACGCGAGCGTGGAGCGGGTGCGCGACCTCGTGGACGAAGCCGGCCGCGCGCTCGCGGCGGATATAGCGACCGAGATCATGATCATCGAGGACGCGCCGCTGATCGCGATGGATCTCGAGAC
>CALMTJ010000397.1:702-10103 GCA_937872715.1 uncultured Methylobacteriaceae bacterium | reverse complement strand
GGGCGCCGCTTCTCGGCGAGGGAGAGAGCCTCGGGCATCAGGTCACCGGCGTCGCCCGGACGCGGAGCGAGGCTCTCTCCCTCGCCGAGAAGCGGCGCCCCGGGCTGATCTTGGCGGATATCCAGCTCGCCGACGGCAGTTCGGGCCTCGACGCCGTGAACGACCTTCTCGAGACCTTCCAGGTGCCGGTGATCTTCATCCCCGCTTATCCGGAGCGCTTCCTCACGCGCGAGAGGCCCGAGCCGGCTTTCCTGATCGCGAAGCCGTTCCAGCCGGCCCACGTATCCGCCGTCATCAGCCAGGCCTTGTTCTTCCAGCAGAGCGCACGACGCTCGGAGCGCGTGACCGCCTAGCCCTTTCGTGCCGTCGGCGCGTTCGCCTCGGCCGGTACCGAGCCGCGAGCACGAGCCGTCAGAAGAAAGGCGTAATCACGGGGTGATCACGCCTGAAGAGTTGCCGGCCGATGGGGGCTTAGCGGGGCCGGTTGCAAGTCAAACTGACTCGGAGCCGTCCGGTTTCATGGGCGGCAGAAAAATTTCACCCGTGCCGCGATGTGCCCGAGACCTGCCCACCCTTGCGGCCGGCCTGCGACGCGAGACTCCGGTCCTGCGAGAAGGACCGCTTCTCCGCAGGCACGCTCCTGCCGCCCTTGCTGGCGATCTCGCGCTGACGATCCTCTCCCATGGAGGCAAAGCCGCGCGTTGATGCGAACTGTTCCTTCGACATCCGACGCTTCCTTCGATGATCTTCGCTCCGTCAACCCTGCTGTCTTTTCCGAAGTTCCGAATATTCGCTTGTCCGATGCCAGGATTGACTTCGCGGCATGGAGCCGCTACCTGGGCGATAAGGCGTAAGCGGCTGACTCGGTCGCGTGAGAGAGGCTGCGTGACGGTACCGCTGTGAGCGGCCCGGCCTCCCCCTTCATTCGCTCCTGACGAGAGAACCGCGATCACGCAGGTTCTCGCCTTGGCCGCACGGCGAAGCCGTGGTCGCGGCCGCTTCAAATCGTGAGATCGACCTTGACGTCATTTTCGGATTTCGGCCTTTCGGCGCCGATCCTCGACGCCCTTCGCACGGAAGGCTACACGACACCCACTCCCATCCAGGCCAAGGCGATACCGGACGTGATGGCCGGGCGCGACCTCCTGGGAATCGCGCAGACCGGCACGGGCAAGACGGCGGCTTTCGCGCTGCCGATCCTTCACCGACTGTCCCTGGCCGCCCGGGCGCCCGGGCGTCGGCAATGTCGCGCGCTGGTACTCAGCCCCACCCGCGAACTCGCCAGCCAGATCGCCGACAGCTTCCGGGCCTATGGCCGGAACCTGCGGCTCACGACCACGGTCGTGTTCGGCGGCGTGCCGCTCGGCCGGCAGGAACGGGCGCTCGCCAACGGCGTCGACATCCTGGTGGCCACGCCCGGCCGTATGCTCGACCTGATCGACCGCCGCTCGCTGAGCCTCGCCGGAGTCGAGATCTTCGTCCTGGACGAGGCCGACCAGATGCTCGATCTCGGCTTCATCCACGCGCTCCGCAGGATCGTCACCATGGTGCCGAAGGACAGGCAGAGCCTGTTCTTCTCGGCCACCATGCCGAACCTGATCTCGGGCCTCGCCGATCAGCTCCTGCGCGATCCGGTGAAGGTGTCCGTCACGCCTGTCGCCACGACGGCCGAGCGCGTCGAGCAGAGCGTCATCTTCGTGTCGAGCGGCGACAAGCAGGCGCTTCTGCGCTCCGTCCTGTCGGACCCGGCGGTCGAGCGGGCCCTCGTCTTCACCCGGACGAAGCACGGCGCGGACCGTGTCGTGAAGAACCTCGACCGGGACGGCATCGCGTCGGCCGCCATCCATGGCAACAAGAGCCAGGGCCAGCGCGAGCGGGCGCTCGCCGATTTCAAGTCGGGCCGCTCGCGCGTGCTCGTCGCGACGGACATCGCGGCGCGCGGCATCGACGTCGAGGCCGTGAGCCACGTCGTGAATTTCGACCTGCCGAACGTGCCTGAATCCTACGTCCACCGCATCGGCCGGACCGCTCGGGCGGGCGCGACCGGCGTCGCGGTCTCGTTCTGCAACGGCGAGGAGCGCGCCTTCCTGCGCGACATCGAGAAGCTCACCCGGGTCAAGGTGCCGGTGGCCGAGATGCCGTCCGGCTTCGTCCGCACCGCGGCGCCGGACCGCGACGAGGCCGCCGAACCGTCCCGCCGGCCCGATTCCCGCGGTCGCGGCGGCCCACCTCGGCTGGGAGGCGGCAGGCCGGACGGCCAGCATGCCCGAGGCGGCGGCGGACGTCTCGGCGGAGCTGGGCCGAAGCCGCAGGGTCAGCGCCCGCAGAACGGCCGCTCCGGCGAGCGACCGCGCGAGGAGCGGCCGCATGGCGCCGACCGCGGCCGCAATACCGCCCATCCCCCGGCCGCCCGCGGCACCGGACGGGTCGAGGCCGATGGCGGCCTGGCCTGGCTCGACCGCGCACGCTCGGTCCCGCGGGGCTGATCACCGGCACGTCATCCCGTCACCGCGAGGACACGCAGCCTCAGCGGCGAACCAGGCGCGACGCACTCCTCCGTCTGGGTTGCTTCGCTTCGCTCGCAAGGACGAGAGAGAAGATCCTCAATGATACGGGTCGGCGGCGTCGCGCAGGCCGTCGCCCGTGAACGAGAAAGCCAGAACCACGACGATCACGGGCACGATCGGGAAGAGCAGCCAGGGGTGAAGCTGCACCGCGGCAAGGTTCTGGGCCTCGTTCAGGAGCACGCCCCAGCTCGTCACCGGCGGGCGGAGCCCGAGCCCGAGAAACGACAAGGCCGTCTCGCCGAGAATCATGGACGGGATGGACAGCGTCGCGGACGCGATCAGGTGGCTCATGAAGTTCGGGATCAGGTGCCGCAGGATGATGCGGCTCTTCGAGGCTCCCATGAGCTCGGCCGCCCGGACGAAATCCTCCTCGCGGAGCGACAGGAGCTTCGACCGGACGGCGCGCGCGAGGCCCGGCCAGTCCAGCATGCCGAGGATGATCGTGATCCCGAAAAAGACGAGGATCGGGCTCCAGTTCGGCGGCAAGGCGGCGGAGAGCGCGAGCCATAGCGGCAGTTCGGGGAGCGAGCGCAGGATCTCGATCAGGCGCTGCACCGCGTGGTCGACCCAGCCGCCGAGATAGCCCGCGAGCCCGCCGAAGAAGAGGCCGAGGGTGAACGAGACCGCGATCCCGACGAGCCCGATCGTGAGGGAGATGCGGGCGCCGTAGAGGATGCGCGACAGCGCGTCCCGGCCGAGCCGGTCCGTCCCGAGCAGGAACATGGTCCCGCCCTCCGGCGCGCAGAACAGGTGCAGGTTCGTCCGCAGGATGCCCCAGAATTCGTAATCGTCCGCCCGGCAGAAGAACCGGATCGGCTGGGGCTGCGTCTCGTCGACGACGTAGTCGCGCCGGAAGGTCTCGAGGTTGAAGACGAACCGGTAGGGGTAGACGAACGGGCCGCGGACGCCTCCGTCATGGATCAGGTGCACGCGCTGCGGGGGCGCGTAGAGGAAGTCGCCGTTCCGCTTCGTCTGATTGTAGGGTGCGATCGCCTCGACGAAGGGCACGGCGGCGTAGAGGGCGAGGAGGATGCAGGCCGCCGCGACCGCGACGCGGTGTCGCTTGAACTTCCACCAGGTCAGCCGCCAGGAAGAGGCCCGGTAGAAGGCCTCGCTCTCCCCGGCGCCCGGCTCCGTCGCGCCGGGATCGAACGGGGCGGGATCGACGTAATGGTCGCGCGAGCGGAGCGCCTCGACGCTCATCTCAGCGGCCCCCGATGCGGATGCGCGGATCGAGGAGCGCGAGGAGCAGGTCCGAGATCAGCATCCCGACCACCGTCAGCACGGCGACGAACATCAGGATGAAGCCCGCAAGGAACTGGTCCTGGCTCTTCAGCGCGGCGAGCAGGATCGGCCCGACCGTCGGCAGGCTGAGGACGAGCGACACGAGGACGGATCCGGAGACGAGATGAGGCAGGAGATTGCCGATATCGGCGATGAACGGGTTCAACGACATCCGGAACGGGTATTTCAGGAGCGCGCGGGTCGGCCCCACGCCCTTCGCCTTGGCGGTCACGAAATACTGCTTGCCGAGCTCGTCCAGGAGGTTGGCCCGCATCCGGCGGATCATGGCGGCCGTGCCCCCGAGCCCGATCACGAGGGTCGGCACGACGAGGTGCGACATGAGCGAGCGGAGCTTCGCCATGTCCCAGGGCTGGCCGGAGAAGCGCGGATCGTAGAGCCCGCCGATCGACACGCCGAACCAGCGGTTCGTGTAGTAGAGCATGATCAGCGCCAGGAGGAAGCTCGGCGTCGCGAGCCCGATATAGCCGATGAAGGTCGCGACGTAGTCGCCGATCGAATATTGCCGGGTCGCGGAGTAGATCGCGATCGGGATCGCCATCACGTGGACGAAGACGACGACCACGAGGTTGATGAGGAGCGTCAGCCAGAGCGCGTCGCCCACGACCTCCGGGACCGGACGGTCGAACTCGAAGGACCAGCCCCAATCGCCTTCGAGCAGGCCGGAGAAGCCGTTCGGGCCGGGCCATACGCCGATCCAGACGAGGTATTGCTGCCAGACCGGCAGGTCGAGGCCGTATTGCTTGATCAAGAACTCGGCCTTGGCGGCCGAGGCGGCCTCGCCCTGCGCCCGCAACTCCGCGATCTGGTTCGTCAGGAAGTCGCCGGGCGGCAGCTTGATGATGAAGAACACGAGCGCCGAGATCACGAGCAGCGTCACCGCCATCGTGCCGATCCGCCGGGCCAGGAAGAGGATCATCGCGTCGGCAGCTTTCCGTCCGCGAGGGCCGCGCTCCGCGACCCCGCCGGCAGCGAGGATTCACGCCCGGGCGGCCGGTCCCAGAAGAACTCGTCCATCCGGTACATGCCCAGCATCGAGGTCGGCTCCCAGGAGTAGACGGCGCGCTCGGGAATGTTGCGGAGCCCGTTCCTGACCACGATCGGCTGGAGCGCCCCTGCCACCGTGCCGATCGACCATTGGTTCTCGGCGTGGTTGGTCAGCATCTCGCCCCATACGCGCCTCTGGATCTGGTCGTCGGCCGTGCCCATCCATTCGCGGTAGAGTTCGGCCAGACGCTTCGCCTCCGGGATGTCGCAGTTCTCGCCCGAGGCGCCCTTCGTCTCGACGTATTGCCCCCATTTGGACCAGGCGTAATTGTCCTGGCGCGTCGGCGCGAGCTCGGCCGGCGGCATCTCGGGCGTAGCCAGCGCGAGGTCGAGCCCCTGGGCCGCCACCATGACCGTGAGGCCGGCATAGGTGCGGTTGCGGAGCACCGTCCGGTCCTGCGGCTTGATGAAGAGCCGCACGCCGATCTCGCGCCAGAACTCGGTGATGAGCGTGAGCCCGTCGACGATGAGCCCGCCTTCGCCGTCCGTCTCCACGATGATCTCGAGCTCGCGCCCGTCCGGAAGGAGCCGGAACCCGGCGCCGTTGCGCTCCGTCAGCCCGATCTCGTCGAGGAGGCGCGAGGCCTCCGCCGGATCGTAGCCGGCATAGGCCGTCCGCAGCGCCGGTGTGAAGAGCGGAGATTCGGACACCACGGTGTCGTTGCCCTCCGTGCCGAGGCCGAACAGGAGGGCGTTGTTCAGCGTCTTCCTGTCGATGCCGAGCGACAGGGCGCGCCGGAAGCGGATGTCGCGGTTCAGCTTCCGCCAGACCGGATCCTGCACGGTGAGGTTCGGATAAAGGGCGAGCTCGCTGCCGCGGGCATAGGGCCACATCAGGGTCTTGAAGCCCTTGGCCTGCTCGCCCTCCTTGAGGATCGGGATGTCCCCCATGCCGAGGCCCCGGAACAGGAGGTCGGCATCGCCGGAATTGCCCTTGGCGGCCATCAGCCCACCCGCCGCGACATCCAGGACGACGCGGTCGAGATAGGGCAGCTGATGCCCGGCCGTGTCCGCCCGGTGGTAGAACGGGTTCCGCTCGAAGACGAAGCGGGTGGCCGGAGCCGGCGTCACGACCTTCCAGGCCTGCAGGGTCGGGATGTCGACGTTGGAGCCGTCGAACATGTCGTCCATCCGGTTGAACAGCCCGGCCCAGGATTTCAGCTTCTGGCGCCTGGCCGCGTCGTCGAGCTTCGCCTTGTCGGCGTATCTCGGGTGAAAGCGCTTCAGGTAATGCGCCGGCCGGTAGAGGAACGGGTCGCGCGGCATGGCGAGCGCCGGCAGGAAACGCGGGTTCGGCTTGTCCCAGGAGAACCGCACGGTGAGCGGATCGACCACCTCGAAGCGCGGCCGCTCGCCCTCGACCAGCAGGAACTCGGCGAGACCGGCCGGGCTCAGCTCCTTGTTGAGGGCCACGTCCTCCCACCAGAAGCGGAAATCCTCCGCCGTGAAGGGCTGGCCGTCCGACCAGCGATGCCCGTCCCGCAGCTTGAAGGTGAAGACCCGGTCGCCCTCCGACACGAAGCTCGCGAGGAGGTCGGCCTTGAGGTTGAGCTCGGGATCGTAGCCGACGAGGCGCGCATAGGCGCTGGCCGAGAGGTAGCGGATGTCGCGCGCCCGCCCGACGAGGGACACCACCTCGCCGCCCTGGCTGCCCGTGGCGCGCCCCTTGGCCGGCAGGTCCACCACCATGGCGTCTTTCGGAATGCGGTCGGCGACGGGCGGAAGCTCGCCCCGGTCGACCTTCGCCTTCAGCATCGGCGTTTCGACGTAGTCCAGCGCGAAAACGGGGCCGGCGGCGGCCAGGAGGGCGGCGATCGCGGCGAGGATGGGTCTCATCAGGCGGCTTCCCTCCGGCTCTCGCTCATGGTCCGAACCCGGTGGTCCGGCCCGATCGCGGTCATGGCACCATGGTCGCCCTCGACCAGGCGGTACGGTTCCGGCCAGGCGGACGGGTCCGAGAAGCGGCCCGTCCTGAGCTTGGCGAAGTCGAGCGGACGGTCGATATCGGGATCGGGCACCGCGGCCAGCAGCGCCTTCGTGTAGGGATGGGCGGGTTCGCGGAAGAGCGCCTCCTTGGAGGCCTCCTCCACGATGTGGCCGCGGCACATGACCGCGATCGTGTCGGCCACGTAATCCACGACCGCGAGGTTGTGCGACACGAACAGGTAGGAGAGGCCGAGCGCCGCCTGGAGGTCCTTGAGGAGATTCAGCACCTGCGCCTGGACGGAGACGTCCAGAGCCGAGACCGGCTCGTCGCAGAGGAGCACCTGCGGCTCCAGCGCCAGCGCGCGCGCGATCCCGAGCCGCTGCCTCTGCCCGCCCGAGAAGGAATGCGGGTAGCGACGCAGGCTCCGCCGGTCGAGCCCGACCATCTCGAGCAGCGCCTTGGCTCGCTCGAAGCGCTCGTCGGACGTGCCGATGCCGTGGATCTTCATCGGCTCCGTCAGGATCTCGTACACCGTCATGCGCGGGTTGAGGGACGAGAACGGGTCCTGGAAGACGAACTGGACGGCCCGCCGGTAGGCCGTGAGCGAGGACCCGTCGAGCGTGTGGACGTCCTTCGGCCCGCTGCCGTCGTCGAACGTCACCTGTCCGCCATCCGGCTTCAGGGCCCGCGAGATGATCTTGGACAGGGTGGTCTTGCCGCAGCCGGATTCGCCGACGAGACCCAGCGTCGTCCCGCAGGGCAGGCTGAGGCTCACCTGGTCGACCGCATGGACGGTCCGGACCTTGCCGCTGAACCAGCCGGACCGGAGCGTGAAGGTCTTGCTCACGTCCCGGATGGAGAGGACGTTCCGGTTCGCATCGCAATGGAAGGCCGAGCCGCCGGGGCGGAGGGGAGAAGTCTTCACCTCCCGAAGCGGCGTGAGCCTTTCGCCGGGCTTCATGGCGAAGCGGGGCACGGCCCGCATCAGCGCCTTGAGGTAGGGGTGCCCGGGCCGGCGGAAGATGTCCTCCCGCGCGCCAGCCTCCATCCGGCGGCCCCGATACATGACGACGACCTCGTCCGCCATGTTCGCCACGACGCCGAGATCGTGGGTGATGAGAAGCACCGACATCCCCGTATCGGCCTGGAGCTCGTGGATCAGGTCGAGGATCTGTGCCTGGGTCGTCACGTCGAGCGCGGTGGTCGGCTCGTCCGCGATGAGGAGCGCCGGCCGCGTGATCAGCGCCATCGCGATCATGGCCCGCTGGCGCAACCCGCCGGAGAGTTCGAACGGATAGGTGTCGAGCGCCCGTTTCGGGTCGGGGAAGCCGACGCGGCGGAACACGTCGAGGGCGCTCTCCCTCGCCTCCGAGTCGCTCACATCGGCATGCATCCGGAGCGCCTCCGTGACCTGGTCGCCCGCCGTGTGGAGCGGCGACAGCGAGGTCATCGGCTCCTGGAAGATCATGGCGATGCGGCCGCCGCGGATCTGGCGCATCCGCTCGCTCAAGGGGTCGATCGTGGCGATGTCGACCGGCTTCTTTCCGTCCGCCGGATCGTCGAACAGGATCTGCCCGCGGGTGATCCCGGCCACCTTAGGCAGGATCTGCATCACCGCTTGCGCCGTCACGGACTTGCCGGAGCCGGATTCGCCCACGATCGCGACCGTCTTGCCGCGCGGCACGTCGAAGGACAGGCCGTCGACCGCCGCCACATGGCCGAGATCGGACCGGATCTCCACGCCGAGGTCTCTTACCGACAGGAGCGCCACGATCACCCCGGATACGCGCAAAGTGCTGCGGCCGACAGGACCATCAAACGGGAGACAGTTCAATGACGGCGTTGGACGGCCAGAGCTCGTCGGCGCCGGCGAGCCGCACGGCCGGATGTCCCGCCATGGCGTCGAGGATCGCGGCCGTCGCGCGCCAGAGCGCCTCGTCGAAGGTGAGATGGTGCGTCAGGAGGCCGACCGGCTCGTCGGGGTCCGGTCCGGCGAGGGCCTTCGCGAGGGCCGCGGCGAGCGTCGCGGGCTCGGCGGCGCTCCGCGAACCGCGCCAATCCACGGGATCGAGATGGGTGTTCGCGAGGCGGAGGCCGCCGACCCGGACGGCCCGGCGGGAGCCGAAGGTCGACAGCCCCCCGTATCCCGCTCCGGCGAGCGGTCGAATCAGATCCCTCGAAAGGCGGTTCCAGGGCGGCACGAAGACGGGCAGAGCTGCGTCTCCGAACACCTCCCGGATCGTCTCCAGGCCGCGCCGGCTCTCGGCGATCATCGCCGGCAGGGGCCGGTGCGGGCCGAACTCGGCCGGCTTCTCCTGCGGCCGGGCGTGGTTCGCGTGAGACCAGCCGTGCACGAGGACGCGCGCCCTCGGCTCCTCCCGGAGGCGGAAGGCGAGCGACGGCTCGAGGCGGACGGGCACGGCCGCGATCGCGAGCGGGGCGTCGAAGCGCGAGGCGAGCGACAGGAGGCGCTCCAGTTCCGGGCCGTGCCGCACGGCATCGTCGTCCCGCCACCAGAGGGAAACGCGCCGGCCGCCATCTCCCGCGCGGTCCAGGAC
>CALMTJ010000397.1:0-692 GCA_937872715.1 uncultured Methylobacteriaceae bacterium | reverse complement strand
GCGTCGATCGCGCGGGTGAGCGTCCCGGGATCGAGCTCGGCTTCGGGCAGGACGGGCGCGAGGCCCAGGGCCGCGAGCCGGTCGGCTCGGAGGCGTTGCTCCGTTTCCCGGCCGGCTTCGAAGGGAACCAGCAGGGCGCGGGGGCCGGTCGCGAACAGGTCGGTGACCGTGTTGTAGCCGGCCTGTCCCACGAAGAGCTCTGCTCCCCGCATGAGCGCCCGGACGTCCGGACGCGCCCGCTCCACCTTCAGGCGTCCTCCCGCCTTTCGGCGAAGCCGGCCGAACTCGGCCTCCGGCACCCCGCGCCCGACGAGGAGGCGGCCCGGCCGGTCCGCCCGCGGCGCCAAGGCCTCGACCGCGGCCCTGTAAAGGGGGAGGGCGGCGGCGCTCGAGCCTCCCGCGACGACGACGCCGGAGCGCTCGCCCCGGACGGGGGGCGGGTCGCTCTCCCCGTCCACGTAGCCCGTGTAGAGGAGCCGCGACGCGAGTTCGGCATCCACGGGCCAGGAGGCCTCCAGCGGCACGAGAGCCGGGTCGGAATGGACCAGGACGGCGTCGTAGAGGCGCCGAACGAGGTCGTGGGTACGGTCCCGCTTCGCGGGCCGGTCCGGCGGGACCAGGATGTCGCGGACCGAGCACAGGATGGCGGGACGCGGGTTCGACTCCCGGGCGGCCTCGCCCAGCGCCGTGAA
>CALMTJ010000396.1:2674-2974 GCA_937872715.1 uncultured Methylobacteriaceae bacterium | reverse complement strand
GTAGACTTTTCCGTAATCTTTGGCGACGAGCTGCCGCGGCGTCGGGCCGTCGGCCCGTTCAGCTCGGACCCGCTCCTTGCATCTCGCGCGCCTTCCGGACGGCCTCGTTGAGGGTCGTCACCGCCGCATCCAGGCGATGTTCCGCCTCGGCGTTGCGCTGGAACAGGACGCGCTCGACGAGGATCTCGCGCGGGGTCGGCTGGCGCTGGAACAGCGCCACCACCTCGTCGATGAACGCGGCGAGAGGGAGGTAGCCCTCGCGGGTGGCCTGGCCGGGCGTCAGGTCGGTCTGCACCGCGG
>CALMTJ010000396.1:0-2664 GCA_937872715.1 uncultured Methylobacteriaceae bacterium | reverse complement strand
CACCTCGACCTTGCCCTTCATGACCTCCCGTAGCGCGACCGTGTAGCTGTGGATGGCGGCCTTGGTCGCCGAGTAGGTCGGGGCCGCCGTCAGCGGCACGAAGGCCAGGCCCGAGGAGACGTTGATCAGCGCCGCGTCCGGCCGCCCGCTCAGGTGCTCGATCAGGGCATTGGTGAGCCGGATCGGGCCGAGGAGGTTGGTGGCGACCGTCGCCTCCGCATCGGCGAGGTCGCGGGCCCGGTCCAACGCCTCGAAGCGCATGATCCCGGCATTGTTGATCAGCACGTTGAGGTCCGGATGCGCCGCCACGACTTCGTGCGCGAAGACGGCTGTGTCGGCAGCGTTCTCGATGTCGACCGTCATGGCATGCATGCGCGCCCGGCCAGCAATCGCTCGCTCGAGCGCGTCCTTGCGGCGCCCTGCGATGATGACGGTGTTGCCGAGATCATGGAACTTGTAGGCGAGTGCTTGGCCGATGCCTGAACCTCCGCCCGTGATGAGGATCGTGTTGCCCGTCGTTTTCATGGTGACGACCGTCTCCGTTGTCACGATGCAGGATATGATCCATGCTCTCCGTCCGGAAGCAGGCACCGCAAAGATTTATACGAACCGAACGGAGAGTGTCGTATGCGGAAGGCGGCGGCGGATTCCGCGATCGAGGCGAGGCGGAACGGACCGGTCCCGGACGAGGTGGACCCCGCCATCGAGGCGCTGGTGCACGACATCATCGGCAAGGTGGCCGACAGGTGGACCATGCTGATCCTGGAAGCCCTGCAGGAGCGCGGGACGCTGCGGTTCACGCAGCTCGGCAAGGCGGTGGGCCGGATCAGCCAGAAGATGCTGACGCAGACCGTGCGGCAGATGGAGCGGGACGGGCTGGTGCGCCGGACGGTCCACCCGGTGATCCCGCCCCGGGTGGATTACGCGCTGACGCCCCTCGGCGAGAGCCTGGGGGCCGCCTTCTGCGGCGTGTGGATCTGGGCGGAAACGCATCACGCCGAGATCGAGCAGGCCCGCCGGGCATTCGCCGCCTCGGCGCAAGCCGGATGCGCTCCTGGTTCGAGCAGGTCCACGTGAAGGAGCGGCACCGGCGGTGACGCGACCTTCTGGCGCGCGCCGCACGGTGTTGAGCGAGATGGAGACTGCGAGAACGTGATGCGGGCGGCCCCGCGAGGCCTCAAGCTCGGCACGCCATCCCGCGGGCCTTCCGGGCGCGTGCGCGAACCGACGATTCGCGTCGCGCCACGGCCCCCTTTCCCGCTTTCGTGCTAGGACGAGACATGCTCGACCATCCGACACGCGATGCCGGCTTCGCCGTCTACGTGCACTGGCCCTTCTGCCTGGCGAAATGCCCGTATTGCGACTTCAACAGCCACGTGCGCTCCCACGGGATCGACGAGGCGCGCTACCGCGCCGCCTTCGCCCGCGAGATCGCGCATGCGGCGTCGCTGACGCCGGGCCGCACGGTGACGAGCGTGTTCCTGGGCGGCGGCACGCCGTCCCTGATGGCGCCCGGGACGGTCGGGGCGATCCTGGATGCGATCGGCCGGCATTGGCCCGTGGAGGCGGGCGCGGAGGTGACGCTCGAGGCGAACCCGACCAGCGTCGAGGCCGGGCGCTTCCGGGGCTACCGGGCGGCGGGCGTGAACCGGCTCTCGGTCGGCGTCCAGGCGCTGGACGACGGCGACCTCAGGCGGCTCGGCCGCATGCACACGGTCGCGGAGGCGCTGGAGGCGGTGGACGTCGCCCGCGCCACCTTCGACCGGTACTCCTTCGACCTCATCTACGGGCGGCCGGACCAGACGCCGGAGGCGTGGCGGGCCGAGCTGGAAGAGGCGATCCGCCACGCGGCCGAGCACCTGTCGCTCTACGGGCTCACGATCGAGCCGGACACGTGGTTCGAGCGGCTGCACCGGTCCGGCCGGCTCGTCCTACCGGACGCGGAGGCCGGGCGGCGCCTCTTCGACGTCACCCAGGAGGTCTGCGACCGGGCGGGGCTCCCCGCCTACGAGGTGTCGAACCATGCCCGGCCGGGCGCCGAATCGCGCCACAACCTCGTCTACTGGCGCTACGGCGAGTATGTCGGGGTCGGTCCCGGCGCCCATGGCCGAATCGTCGCCCGGGAGGGCCGGATCGCGACCGCGACCGCCCGCGCCCCGGAGGCGTGGCTGGAGCGCGTCGAGGTCTACGGGCACGGCCTCGTCGAGATGACGGCGCTCAGCGCCGAGGAAGCCGGCGACGAGTTCCTCCTGATGGGGCTCAGGCTCCGCGAGGGCATCGACCCCGAGCGCTACCGCGCCCTCTCCGGCCGCCCGCTCGACCCCCGCCGCATCGCCGACCTCGCGGGCGACGGCCTCCTCCGGGCCGGCCCGCGCCTCGCCGTCACGCCGGAGGGCTTCCCGGTCCTGGACGCCGTGGTGGCCGACTTGGCGGCGTAGTCGGAAGGTTTGCCTGCTCTCGACCCTTCGCGGAAGTCGGTCGTCACCGCCGCAAGATGGGCGAGAGCGGTTCCGCTCGTCCCTTCTCCCCTTGCGGGAGAAGGTGGGCCGACGAAGTCGGGTCGGATGAGGGGTCGGGCGGTACGTGCCCAACCGCGATGTCTCGGCAGCACCTAGATGTTTGGTCCCGGGATTTGATGGTGCGGATTGTGCATGAATCTGGCTG
>CALMTJ010000395.1 GCA_937872715.1 uncultured Methylobacteriaceae bacterium | reverse complement strand
GTTCCAGACGCGGGCGATCACGCCCGACGTCAGCGGCAACCGCCTCGCCTACGGGACGGAGGTGAGGATCCGCACGGTCCAACGCGACGGGGTCGTCCTCGTCCAGATCCCGTTGCGCGGGACCGGGCAGGCGTCGTTCGGGCCGGTGAGCGTTCCGATCGACCCGGTGTCTCACGCGATCGTGGACGTGCGGGGCATGTCCGACGCCGTGTTCAGCGCCGATTTCGACATGGTCGTCCTGCGCATCCGGACATCGCGGCTCCTCTCCTACCTGGAAGCGGCCCTCGGCCGCCCGGCGCGGCGCGACCTCGCCTTCGCGCCGAGCCTGAGGGCCGGCAGCGCGTCGTGGCGAACGTGGCGGCCGGTGGCCCGCGCTCTCCAGGCGATGTGCCGGGACGGCGGGGCGACGCCCGCGGCCCTGCTCGCGGCCTGGGAAACCACCATCGTGTCCGGGCTGCTCCACGCGCAGCCGAACAGCTATTCGGACGATCTGAACCGGCCCGCGCCGTCCATCGCTCCCCGGCACGTGCGCCGGGCGGAGCAGTTCATCGACGAGCGGGCTCACGCGAAGCTGACGAGCGAGCAGGTGGCGCAGCACGTGGGAGTCAGCATTCGGGCGCTCTTCGACGGCTTCAAGAGCTTTCGCGGGTTGTCGCCGGCCGAGCACATCCGTGCCGTGAGGCTGGGGCGCGCCCGCGACGATCTCCTGTCGGGCGGGTGCAGCGTGGCGGAAGCCGCCTCGCGGTGGGGCTTCGCGCATGCCGGCCACTTCGCGGCCCGCTACAGGGAGCGCTACGGCGAGCCGCCCCACCGGACGCGCGCCGCCGCCGCGGAGCGGCTCCCGTGGACGGGGGATATGCCGTCGTGACGCTGACCCTCATGCCTCCACGGGAGGGCGCGAAAGTGCCTCCCATCTCGCTCGCGGCCCGCATCGGCGACCTCCTGTTCGTATCGGGAACGCCCGGCTTCGAGGAGGACTGGACCTTGTCGCCCGATTTCGCGCGGCAATTCGAACGGACGATGCTGGCGCTCCACGACATCCTGGCACGTGCCGGTTGCACCCTGCGCGATGTCGCCAAGGTCAACGTCCTTCTCACGCGCGCGACGGACGTCGCGGCCATGAACAGGCTGTACGAGGCGGCCTTCGGACCTCCTCCCTTTCCGGCCCGCACGACGGCGGTGGTCGCCGCCCTGCCGGATCCCGCCATGCTGATCGAGATCGAGTGCGTCGCGGCACTGCCCCCGTCCGGCGGTCCGTCACATGGCGGTCGGCCGTCGCGGTAGGAAGCGTCTGTCCGGTGTTCCCGCCTCGGGACGAGGACAGCGCCGTCGTGCTCGGTCGCGAGGCGATCGGCCGTGAGCGAGGCCGCCTGCCTCGCGTCGTCGGAGCCGCGCGCCCCCGGGTCAGGAACCGGCCCGGCCGCGAGCCCAGCGGCTAAGGCCGCGGCAGGTCAGACGGTCGATATCTGCTCGCCAGCTCCATGCGGGCGCCTGCGAACACGATGCGGGCGTAGGTCACGACGCGGCCCTGGACCTGGTTCGTTCGGCTGAGCCTCAGGCAGGGCTCTCCGACCGAGATACGGAGAAGACCGGCCGTGTCGGCGTCCAGCGCCACCGCATCGACCTTGATCTGCACCTCGTCGAGCGAGGTGCGGTTCGCCCAATAGGAGAAGACGCTGGTACGGACGAAATCCTGCTCGAGGAAATCCGGGAACATGTCGGGCATGGCCCATCGATCGACGAGGGCGACCGGGACGCCTCGGTCGGCTTCGACCACCCTGCTGTGAAAGATGCGCTCCCCGCGCCCGACGGCGAAGATGGCGGCGAGCTGGCGATCGGCGTCGCACGCCTCCTGCGCGCGCAGGTGACGCGACGGCACCCCGCCGCGCGACCGAATCTCCTCTTCCGGGTCGCGGATCTCGATCAGGGAGAACTGTCCGGGACCATCCGACACGAAGGTTCCCGAGCCGCGCGCGCGACGGACGAGGCCCCGCGCGGCCATCTCCTGCAATGCGCGCTGGACGGTGAGACGCGAGGCACCGTAGCGCGAGGCGAGCTCGTTCTCCGAGGAGACCTTGTCGCCCGGCCGGAGAGCGCCGGAAGCGATCAGGGCGACGAGGTCGTCGTGGATCTTGCGGTAGAGAGGCTTCACGACGCAGGTGCCGGTCCGACGGCGTTCCCTCACACGACCTTTCCGTCCCGCGCAACCGTCCGATGAGCGGCGTCATTCCGATGCCTCCCCGGCCTCGCGGAGATGGCGCCGGCTCGCCCCTTTGAGCCGCTGTGCTTCGACGTGGAGCCGGTCGAGATGCTCCACGACGTAATCGTTCGCCGTCACGATGTCGAACACGATGGCGTCGCGGGCGAGGGCCGCGTCGCGGTGCCGAAGCGCCTCGATCACCGCGTCGTGTCGCGCCACCGATCTCGCGAAGATCGAGAAGTCGGCGTAGATGAAGTAGTGGATCGGACCATTCTGCAACCACAGGTCCTCGATCATCTCGCCGAGGAGGGTCTGTCCGGCGGCCTGGTAGATCGTCCAGTGGAAATCGCGGTTGTTCGCGAAATAGGCCGCCTGATCCTGCTTGCCGGTCGCTTCCCGCATGAGCGCGTTCAGCGAGGCGAGACGGTCGATGCCCTCCGCGGCGATGCGCGGGGTGGCGAGTTCGGCCGCGCGTCCTTCCAGCGCCGCCCGCGCGCTGGCGAGCTCGACGAGGCGCTCGCGGGTGACGGGAGGGACGCGAAAGGAGCGGTTCGGACCGGGAACGAGCGCGCGCGCCGCGGCGAGCCGGCTGAGGGCGGCGCGTACCGGCATGGCGCTGGTGCCGAGCTTCGCCGCCAGCATCCGGATCGACAGCAGCGCTTCCGGCGCGAACTCGCCGGATGACAATCCGCGAGCGAGGATGCGGTAGACCCGCTCGTGCAACGTCCGGGTGGGCGGGCCGAAGGCTCGCGGACCGGACGCGTCCCTCGTCCCCGGCGACTCGGATCCGGGCATCGCGACCTCCTCAACGGCGGTCGCGATGTGCGGGGCCGTTCAGCGAGGGTTGGCCGTCTTCCACGGATCGCCCATGTTCGGGACCGTCTCGAAGGCGATGTTGCCGAGCTTGTCGCCGACGCGCTCGACCCGCCGGATGTAGACGTTCTGCACGATCTCCCCCTCGACCGGATCGATCGAGACCGGCCCCTTGGGGCTGTCGCCGCGCCATCCCTTCAGCGCCGCCATCAGGGCGTCGCCGCTGGCGTTCGGGCCGGCCTTCACCAGGGCGTCCACCATGGCGTTCATCCCGACATAGGCCGCGACGGCGGCGAAGTTCGGCAGATCGGCGGCCCCGTACTTCTTGGCGTAGGCGGCCACGAAGCGCTTGTTCTGCTCGGTGTCGAGATAGGGCGAGTAATGATAGGCCGAGACGATGCCGAGCGCGGCCTCGCCCATGGCCGGAAGGTCCTGCTCGTCGGTGTCGCCGGTCGCCAGGAGCTTGATGCCGGCCTGAGCCAGCCCGAGGGCGTTGTAGGTCTTCATCAACGCCACGGACGGCGGTCCGACGGGGGTGAAGATGAACATGGCCTCGGGTTTCGCGTCCTTGATGCGCTGGAGATAGGGCGCGAAATCGGTGGTGCTGAGCGGGTAGAGGATCTCTCCCGTCACCTTGCCGCCACCCTTCTCGAAGGCGGCCTTGAAGCCGTCGCGGATGTCGTGCCCCGGCGCGTAGTCGGCGACGATGACCTGCGCGGTCTTGATGCCGTTGCGGGTCGCCCACTCGGCGATGGCGGTCGCACCCTGCCATTGGGTGTGCGACGTGCGCACGATGTAGGGCGAACGCCGCGTGATCGAGCCGGTGGCGGCGTTGAAGAGCACGAGCGGCGTCTTCGCCTCGTTCACGAGCGGCACCACCGCGAGGGCGCTCGGGGTGAAGACGAGGCCGGCCAGCATCTTCACCTTATCGCGCACGACGAGCTCCTGCGTGAGCTGCTTGACGCGCTCGGGGCCGGCACCCTCGTCGCGGAAGAGCAGCTCGATCTTCGGCACGCCGGGCTTGCCGGCGACCTCGTCGAGATAGAGCTCGGCCCCGCGCTGGAACATCTGGCCGTAGAGGGTGAAGGGGCCGCTGAACGGCCCCAGGATCCCGATCTTGGCGCTGTCCTGCGCCGCAGCCGGGTGCGCGAGCGCGACAAGCGCCGCGACCATCAACGATCTCCACCTCATGTCGCTAACTCCTCTGCGAGAAACTCGGGATGGCGAGGCTCGGCGCCGACCCCGATAAGGCCGGCGAGCCGGTCGGGATCGGCGGCGAGCGCCGCGCTCGGTCCGTCGTGAACGAGGCGGCCGCGGTCGAGCACGAGCGCCCGCGAGGCGAGCTCGAGCGCCAGGCGGGCGTGCTGTTCGACGAGCAGCATCGTGAGGGCGTCGCTCTCGCGCAGGCGCCGGAGCGCCGCCAGGAGGACGTCGACGATCACGGGGGCCAGGCCCTCCAGCGGCTCGTCGAGGAGCAGGATGGTGGGGCTGCCCATGAGCGCGCGGCCGATCGCCAGCATCTGCTGCTCGCCGCCCGAGAGCTCGTCGCCCCGGTTCCGACGCCGCTCGGCGAGGCGCGGGAAGAGGTCGAAGACCCGCTCGACGCTCCAGCGCCCGCCGCGGCGCGCCACCGAGAGGTTCTCGGCGACGGTGAGCGACCGGAAGATCTCGCGCTCCTGCGGCACGAGGCCGAGACCCGCGCGCGCGCGGCGCCAGATCGGATCGGCGGCGATCTCGGCCCCGCCGAGCCGGACGCTGCCGGCATGGAGCCGGGTGTGGCCCATCGCGGTGACGAGCAAGGTCGTCTTGCCGACGCCGTTGCGGCCGAGCAGCGCCGTCGTCTCGCCGGACGGGATCGCGAAGGACACGTCGTCCAGCACGACCGTCGGGCCATAGCCGGCCCGCACGTTGGCGAAGGCGAGGGCGGGCTCGGGCGAGACCGGATCACGCATGGGCGAACTCGCGCTCGCCGAAATAGACCGCCCGCACCTGCTCGTTCGCCGCGATGGCGGCGGGGGCGCCCTCGGCCAGCACCCGACCCTGGTGCAGCACCGTGATGCGGTCCGCGAAGCGGAACACGAGATCCATGTCGTGCTCGATCATCAGCCCCGCGATGTCGGATGGCAGGCGCGCCAGGATGTCGAGGATCATCCCGCTCTCGCCCGACGGAACGCCGGCGGCGGGTTCGTCGAGCACCAGCACGCGGGGCGCGAGCGCGAGGCCCAGCGCGATCTCGACGAGGCGCTGCCGCCCGTAGCTCAGCGCGGCGACGGGCCTGCCCGCATCCGCGGCGAGGCCGAGCTGGCCGAGAAGCGCGGCCGCCTCGTCCAGGAG
>CALMTJ010000394.1:6183-6807 GCA_937872715.1 uncultured Methylobacteriaceae bacterium | reverse complement strand
GTGCTACCTTCACCCTCGTAGAGGAAGCGGAGACGGAGGGTGCCGTCGGCCGCATCACCGCCTTCCAGGGGCAGATGGGGATGTTCGTGCGGGCGCTGGCCTACATGCTGTCGCACGGCGCGGACGGCATGCGGCAGGCCTCCGAGGATGCCGTGCTGAACGCCAATTACGTGCGGGCCTGCCTGTCGGACCTCCTGACGCTGCCCTTCGGCGACAAGCCCTGCATGCACGAGGTGCTGTTCGACGATACGTGGCTGAAGGACACCGGCCTCTCCACGCTCGACGTCGCGAAGGCGATGATCGACGAGGGCTACCACCCGATGACGGTCTATTTCCCGCTCGTCGTGCACGGCGCCATGCTGATCGAGCCGACCGAATCCGAATCGAAGGCCACGCTCGACCTCTTCGTCGCGAGCCTGCGCGACCTCGCCATGGCGGCGCTGCGGGGCGACAAGGCCCGTTTCACGGGCGCGCCCTATCACGCGCCGCGGCGGCGGCTGGACGAGACGCGCGCCGCGAGGCAGCCGGTGCTCCGCTGGACGCCGCCCGCCGTCGCGGCGGCGGAGGCTGCGGAATAGCGGCTACTCGGCCGCCTCCAGACGGCCGGAGAGCGCGAGCCAATCG
>CALMTJ010000394.1:0-6173 GCA_937872715.1 uncultured Methylobacteriaceae bacterium | reverse complement strand
CGTCCTCCGCGGCCGACAGAGCCTTCGCGGCCTCCTCCCGCATGCGGGAGAGTTCGCGCGCCTTCGCCTTGTCCGACTTGAATGCGGAGCCGTCCGCCAACGCCCCGTCCACCTTGGCGATGATTCCGGTGAGGCGCTCGATCCGGGCCTCGAGAGCGCCGAGCTGCTTCTTCAGGGGCTCGGCCGTCCGGCCTCTCGGCTTCGCGGCCTCGCGCGGCTCGGGTTCGGACGGCTTCGGCTTCTTCACGCCGCCCGAGAGGACGTAGCGGCGGTAATCGTCCATGTCGCCGTCGAACGGCTTCACCGTCCCGTCCGCCACGAGCCACAGCCGGTCGGCGCAGGCCTCGATGAGGAAGCGGTCGTGGCTGACCAGGATCACCGCGCCCTCGTAATCGTTGACGGCTTCCATCAGCGCGGTGCGGCTGTCGATGTCGAGGTGGTTCGTCGGCTCGTCCAGGATCAGGAGATGCGGCCGGTTGAAGGCCGCGAGGCCCATCATGAGGCGGGCCTTCTCGCCGCCCGAGATCTGGGTGACAGGCGTGTCGGCCTTCTGGCCGGGGAAGCCGAGGCGCGCGCAGCGCGCCCGGATCTTCGATTCGGGCTGGCCGGCCATGCGGGAGGCGACGTGCCCGTAGGGCGTCGCGGCGTCGGACAGCTCGTCCAGCTGGTGCTGGGCGAAATACGCGACGTCGAGCTTGTTCGCGCGCGTGACCGTGCCGGCCAGCGGCAGGAGCTTGTCGGCGAAGAGCTTGCAGAAGGTCGACTTGCCGTTGCCGTTCGAGCCGAGCAGCGCGATCCGGTCGTCCGGCAAGATGGAGAGGTCCAGCCTCTTCAGCACCGTCCTGTCGCCGTAGCCCGCTTCGACGCGGTCCAGCGCCACGATCGGCGGCGAGAGCGGCCGCTCCGGCGAGGGGAGGTCGAAGGGCAGGACGTTGTCCTCGATGCTGAGCGAGACGGGTTCGAGCTTCGCCAGCCGCTTGATGCGGGACTGCGCCTGCCGGGCCTTGGACGCCTTGGCCCGGAACCGGTCGACGAAGGCCTGGAGGTGCTTCCTCTCCGCCTCCTGCTTGGCGGCGAACTTCGCCTCGAGGCGCCGCTTCTCGGCCAGCTGCTTGGCGAAGGACGAGTAGCCGCCCTTGTAGATCGACAGGCGACCCCGATCGAGGTGGAGGATGTGGTCGACGCAGGTGTCGAGGAGGTCGCGGTCGTGGCTGATCACCAGCACCGTGTGCGGGTAGCGGGCGAGATAGTCGTAGAGCCAGAGCGTCCCTTCGAGGTCGAGGTAGTTGGTGGGCTCGTCGAGCAGCAGGAGGTCCGGCTCCGTGAACAGCACCGCCGCGAGCGCCACCCGCATGCGCCACCCGCCGGAGAAGGCGGAACAGGGCCGCGCCTGGGCCTCGGCATCGAAGCCGAGCCCGTGCAGGATGGCGGCGGCGCGGGCCGGCGCCGAATAGGCGTCGATGTCGACGAGCCGCGTCTCGATCTCGGCCCGCCTCATGCCGTCCGCCGCGTCGGCTTCGGCGAGCAGCGCCGCCCGCTCCCGGTCGGCGGCCAACACGACCTCGACGAGCGATTCCGGGCCGCCCGGCGCCTCCTGCGACACGGTGCCGATGCGCACGCCGCGCGGCAGGGAGACATCGCCGCCCTCGATCAGCCGGAACAGGGTCGTCTTGCCGGCGCCGTTGCGGCCGACCAGGCCGACCCGTGACCCGGCCGGAAGCGCCGCCGTCGCCCGGTCGAGGATCAGCCGCTCGCCGATCCGGTAGGTGAGCTCGTTCAGGTGAAGCATGGGCCGGTTGTGGGGTGGCGGGGGCCGGGAGGCAAGGCTGGATCGTCCGATAGCTGCCGCGGCTCGGATTGCCACGACGGCATCACCGGCGCGCGCCGCGCGTCCCGCAGCCGCACTGGGAAGCCGACCAGTGATCTGAACTGACGGATCACCCGGCGGTCGGCTCGACCCGCACGAGCCGAGACGTTAAAACTCTTGGGACCTAACCACCTCCTCATGCTGAGGTGGCCGGCCTGAGCCGGCCCTCGAAGCACGCACGAGCGTGGTGCGTCCTTCGAGGCCGACCTTCGGTCGGCACCTCAGCGATGAGGACCGAAGTTCCGTGTCGGCCGGCATCCTATAGGTGTCTTTCTTTTCGGAAGACCATCACCGTGTCTGAGAAGACGGAGCGAGACGTCCGCTACCCCCGCGTCGCGGTGGTCGGCGCGGGCCGGTGGGGCCGCAACCATGTCCGCGTCTACGGCGAGCTCGGAGCGCTGGCGGGCATCGTCGACCTGGATGCGGAGGCGGCCCGGGCGGCGGCCGCGCCCTGGGGCGCCCCGGTCCTGACCTTCGCCGAGGCGCTCGCGAGTCCCGGCATCGACGCGCTCGTCTTCGCGCTGCCGCCCTCCCGGAACCTGCCGCTCGGCCGCCGGGCGCTGGAGGCCGGGAAGCACCTCTTCGTGGAGAAGCCGCTCGCCATGACCGTCGCGGACGGTGAGGAATTGTGCGGGATCGCGGCCGCCCGCGACCGCCGGCTGATGGTCGGCCACATCCTGCGCTACCACCCGGCCTTCGGGGCGCTGCTCGGCCTGGCCGTGGCGGGTCGGCTCGGGCGCCTCCTGTCCGTCGTGTCGACGCGTCTCGATCTCGGCCGCGTGCGGCGGGAGGAGGACGCGCTCTGGGCCCTCGCCCCGCACGACGTTTCCATGATCCTGGCTTTGGCTGGCACCGAGCCGGAACGGGTCTCGGCGAGCGGCGGGTTCCACACCCATCCGGCGATCGCCGACACGGCGTCCGTCGCGCTCGGCTTCCCGGGCGGCCTCGCCGCCGACATCCGGGTGTCGTGGCTGCACCCGTTCAAGGAGCAGAAGCTCGTCGTCGTCGGCACGGACGCCATGGCGGTCTTCGACGACCGCGAGCCCTGGGACAGCAAGCTCTCCGTCCAGCCCTGGTCCTTGGCGGGGCAGGACGACGCGCCGCGGGCCGAGAGGGGAGAGCCCTACCGCATCCCGGTCGAGCCCGGCGAGCCGCTCCGGGCCGAGTGCCTCCATTTTCTGCACTGCGTCGCGTCCGGTGAACGGCCCCTCACGGACGGGGAGGAGGGATTGCGGGTGCTGCAAGTGCTGGAGCGCTCCGGGGCCGCGCTCGCGTCGCGCCGAAATCCGGTCGTTCGCGACGGGTAGAGCAGCGTCATTGCGAGGAGGCGCAGCCGACGAAGCAACCCAGACCCGCCCGGGCCGGCACTGGGTCGCTTCGCTCCGCTCGCGATGACGCGGGAAGATCCCGAATCTCGGCCCTTTCCGGGCCGTCGATGGCGCGACGGGAGCCGTCGTGATAACCGAAGCGGCGGTGCCGACCTCCCCTGAGCCTCGGCCTCGGCGGGGCAGGGTGCCCCGGCGTTCCCGACGGCCCGTGCCACCCCGACGAGACCACCATGAGCGCCAGCCCCGCCACCCCGCTTCCCTCGTTCGGCTACCAGCTGTCGAACAGCTTCTTCTCCGCCTCCCTGGCGGATGGCGATCCCGAGATCGCGCGCGCCGTCGAGCTTGAGCTTGGGCGGGACGAGATCGAGCTGATCGCCTCGGAGAACATCGTGTCCCGGGCCGTGCTCGAGGCGCAAGGCTCCGTGATGACCAACAAATACGCGGAGGGCTATCCGGGCCGGCGCTATTACGGGGGCTGCCAGTTCGTAGACATGGCCGAGAACCTCGCGATCGAGCGGGCGTGCCGGCTGTTCGAATGCCGCTTCGCCAATGTCCAGCCGAATTCCGGCTCCCAGGCCAACCAGGCCGTGTTCATGGCGCTGATGAAGCCGGGCGACACCTTCATGGGGCTCGACCTCGCCTGCGGCGGGCACCTGACGCACGGCGCGCCCGTCAACATGTCCGGCAAATGGTTCAACGTCGTCTCCTACCGGGTGCGGCCGGAGGACGAGCTGATCGACATGGAGGAGGTCGCGCGCCTCGCGGCCGAACACCGCCCGAAGGTCATCGTGGCCGGCGGCTCCGCCTATTCGCGGCATTGGGACTTCGCGCGCTTCCGCGAGATCGCCGACGAGGTCGGCGCCTTCTTCATGGTCGACATGGCGCATTTCGCCGGGCTCGTGGCCGGCGGGTCTCATCCCTCGCCTTTCCCGCACGCCCATGTCGCGACCACAACCACGCACAAGACCCTGCGAGGTCCGCGCGGCGGCATGATCCTGACGAACGAGGAGGATCTCGCGAAGAAGTTCAATTCGGCGATCTTCCCGGGCCTGCAGGGCGGGCCGCTGATGCACGTGATCGCCGCGAAGGCGGTGGCCTTCGGCGAGGCGCTCCGGCCGGACTTCAAGCTCTACGCGCGGGCCGTGGTCGAGAACGCGCGCGCGCTCGCCGACCAGCTCTCGGGCGCCGGTCTGAAGATCGTGGCGGGCGGGACGGACAACCACCTGATGCTGGTCGACCTCCGCTCGCGGAAGATCACCGGCAAGGCCGCCGAGGCCTCGCTCGGCCGCGCCCACCTCACGACCAACAAGAACGGCATCCCGTTCGACCCCGAGAAGCCCATGGTGACCTCCGGCATCCGGCTCGGCTCGCCCGCCTGCACGACCCGCGGGTTCGGCGCGGCCGAGTTCCGGCACGTCGGCGCCATGATCGTCGAGGTGCTGGACGGGCTGGCGTCGAACGGCGATGGCGGCAACGGGGCCGTCGAGGCGAGCGTGAGCGAGAAGGCCCGCGAGCTGACGCGGCGGTTCCCGGTGTACGGGTGAACGGAGCGGCTTGCTCGAAGGCTCGGCTACTCTTACATACCTGGGTATGTAATCAGGACAGCGACGTGAGCGATGCCATTACGATGCGCGACCTTCAGCGCATATCCGCCGAGAAGATCCAAGCGCTTCGCCACCCGACTCCGGTGACGAGCGGCGGAAAGATCATCGCGACGCTGGTGCCGCAATCGGATCGTCTCGCCCAGCTTCAGTGGCTTGCGGAGCGCGCGGCTGATCTGGCCAAGCGACGTTCTCCCGAGGAGAAGGCCAGGATCGTCGCGTTGCTCGGGTACGATCCCGATTAACGTCGGTGCGGCAGCCGTCCACGAGCGTGATCGTCGACGCGAACATCGTCGTCAGCGCCGTGATGGGACGCAAGACAGGCCCGGCCGTGAATGTCGCGGCATCCCGCGTTCGTCTCGTCACGAGCGCGCGCGCAGCCGATGAGGCGGTGACCGTCGTAACCCGTCTCACGCAAGACGGCTCGGAGGAGCGCCTCCTCGCCGCGATCTATCTACAGCAGATCGATATTATCCCTGACGGCGACTACCGAACGGATCTGCCGAAAGCCGCCGCATGTCTCCAAAACGCCGTCGCCTCCCGCAACGGCAGCACGGACGACGCCCATCTCTTGGCGCTAGCCTGGCTGCTGAGCGCCGATATCTGGTCGCATGACCGCGATTTCGCTGGGACCGGCTGGCCGTCTTGGTCGACCGCCAACCTGCTGTCCTGCCTCGCGGCAGAGCCCGCCCCAGATACCGTGTGACGATCCGCGATGCGCTGCCCCTATTGCGGCTCGCCCGACACGCAGGTGAAGGATTCGCGTCCGACGGAGGACGCGATCCGGCGCCGGCGGGTGTGCCCCGATTGCGGAGGCCGATTCACCACCTTCGAACGGGTGCAGCTCCGCGACCTGACCGTCGTCAAGCGCTCGGGCAGGCGGGTGCCGTTCGATCGCGACAAGCTGCAGCGCTCGATCTCGGTCGCGCTCCGCAAGCGGCCGGTCGCTCCCGAGAGGGTCGAGCGGCTGATCAGCGGCATCGTCCGCCGGCTCGAGAGCGCGGGCGAGGCGGAGATCGCCTCCGAGACGGTCGGCGAGCTCGTGATGGACGCGCTCAAGGTCCTGGACGGCGTCGCCTATGTCCGGTTCGCCTCCGTCTACCGGGGTTTTCGGGAAGCCCGCGACTTCGAGGAACTGGTCGGCCGGCTTCACGAGGAGACGGTCTCCCCGGAGGGGGCGGCCGAACCGGAGCGGCCCGCCGGCCGGACGGAGCCGTGAGCGCCGCCGACCCTCCCTCGACGGCAAGCGAGGATGGCCGCTTCATGCGGCTCGCGCTCGCGATCGGGCGCCGCTCCCTCGGCCGGACGTGGCCGAACCCGGCTGTGGGAGCCGTGGTGGTCGAGCATCTCGCAGACGTAGAACGCGTTCCCGCCCGT
>CALMTJ010000393.1 GCA_937872715.1 uncultured Methylobacteriaceae bacterium | reverse complement strand
GCCGATGCCCTTGGCCTTGCCGCCGCCCATCATCTTCATGACGTCGGCCATCTGCCGGTGCATCTTGAGGAGCCGGTTGATCTCCTCCACCTTGGCGCCTGACCCTGCCGCGATCCGCTTCTTGCGGGAGTTCTTGAGGAGGTCCGGATTGGCGCGCTCGGCAGGCGTCATCGACGAGATGATGGCGCGCTGCCGCTTCACGGCGCCGTCGCCGAGCCCGGCCTGGGCGATCTGCCCCTTCAGCTTGCCCATGCCGGGCATCATGCCCATCAGGCCGCCCATCCCGCCCATGCGCTCCACCTGGGCGAGCTGCTCCGACAGGTCGTCGAGGTCGAACTTCCCCCGCCGCATCTTGTCGGCGATCTTCTGCGCCTTCGCGGCATCGATGGTTTCGGCCGCTCGTTCCACGAGCGAGACGACGTCCCCCATGCCGAGGATGCGGTTCGCGACCCGGCCGGGGTGGAACTCCTCCAGCGCGTCGACCTTCTCGCCCGTGCCGACGAGCTTGATCGGCCGGCCGGTGACGGCCCGCATGGAGAGCGCCGCGCCGCCGCGGGCGTCGCCGTCCATCCGGGTGAGCACGATGCCGGTGACGCCGATGCGCCCGTCGAAGGCGCGCGCGGTGTTGACCGCGTCCTGGCCCGTGAGCGCGTCGGCCACGAGCAGCACCTCGTGCGCGTCCGTCGCGGCCTTCACCTCGGCCGCCTCGGCCATGAGGGCCTCGTCCACCGTGACGCGGCCGGCCGTGTCCAGCATCACGACGTCGAAGCCGCCGAGCTTCGCGGCCTCCAGCGCCCGCCGGGCGATCCCCACCGCCGACTGGCCGGCCACGATCGGCAGGGTCTCGACCCCGACCTGGCGGCCGAGGATCGCGAGCTGCTCCATGGCGGCCGGGCGCCGCGTGTCGAGCGACGCCATCAGCACGCGACGGCCCGAGCGATCGGTCAGGCGCTTCGCGATCTTGGCGGTGGTGGTGGTCTTGCCCGAGCCCTGGAGGCCGACCATCAGCACCGGCACGGGCGGGACGGCGTTGAGGTCGATCGTGGCCGCGTCCGAGCCCAGCATGGCGACCAGCTGGTCGTGGACGATCTTCACGACCATCTGGCCGGGCGTGACGGATCTCACCACCTCCGCGCCGACGGCCCGCGCCCGCACCTTGTCGACGAAGGACCGCACCACCTCGAGCGCGACATCCGCCTCCAGCAGCGCGCGCCGCACCTCGCGGAGCGCGGTATTGACATCCTCCTCGCTCAGCGCGCCCCGGCGCGTGAGCCCGTCCAGGATGGCGGACAGGCGTTCGGACAGGCCTTCGAACATGGGCGCTACTCCGCGCTCCCGCCCATGGAGGCTTCGAGCCGGCGGGCCGCGAGCGCGGCCTCGAAATGGGAGATCGCGGCCGCGAACTTGTCCCGGCAGCCGGGATCGCAGAAGCCGACCACCGCGCCCGCGTAGCGGGTGAGCGAATCCGCCGCGATCGGCTGTCCCGACCACGGGCAGGTCTCGTTCACGGCATCGTCCAGGCGGAGCTCGTCCGGCATCGGGGCATCGGTCTTGGTGTGGTCCGGGAGCGGGCAGCCCAACGCCGAGAGCGCCCGAGAGCGCGACGCGCCGTCGGGCGTGGTCCCCGGCCGAGCCTCCGCGGCGTCTCGCGCCAGGCCCGACCGGTCGGCGGCGGGATGCTCGCTCGTCCAGATTGTGCCGGCGCTCTAGGCCCGGACGGGTGCGGGAGTCAAGGTTCCGGAGGTCAGATGCGGCGCGCGAGCTTCCTCGCCAGCCGTCATGGCCGGGCTTGGCCCGGCCACCCACGACAACGGTCCGAAGCGCTCACGCCGAACGTCACGGCCGCGGGCGGCGTGGATGGCCGGGCCGAGCCCGGCCACGACGCGACGGCAGGGGATGGGTCCAGACACCGAACGGCTTGACGTTCCGTCCGGGCCCGTCCGACAAGCCGGCGGGCGACTCGCGCCGGACCTCTCGATTGCCGCTCCTCGCCATCCCGTTCCCGCATATCGACCCGGTCGCGATCGCGGTCGGGCCGTTCGCGATCCGCTGGTACGCGCTCGCCTACGTGGCCGGCATCGTGGGAGGATGGTGGTACTCGCGCCGCCTCGCCGCCAGCCCGGCCCTGTGGGGGCATGTCGCGCGTCCCACCGGGAAGGACATGGACGACCAGATCGTCTGGATCGCGCTCGGGATCGTGGGAGGGGGCAGGCTCGGCTACGTCCTGTTCTACAACCTGTCCTCCTATCTCGCGAACCCGGCCGAGATCCTCACCGTGTGGCACGGCGGCATGTCGTTCCACGGCGGGTTCCTCGGCACCATCCTGGCGATCGTCCTGTTCGCCCGCGCCCGCGGGCTGAACATGCTCGCCATGCTGGACGTCGCCGCCGCCGTGACCCCGATCGGGCTGTTCACCGGGCGGCTCGCGAATTTCGTGAACGGCGAGCTCTGGGGCCGGCCGGCCCCGGACGTGCCCTGGGCGGTGGTCTTCCCCATGGGCGGAGACGTCCCGCGCCATCCGAGCCAGCTCTACGAGGCCTTCGCGGAAGGCATTTTCCTCTTCGCCGTCCTGAACGTCGCCGTGTGGCTCTGCGGCTTCCGGCGCCCCGGGCTGATCGGAGGGATGTTCGTGCTCGGATATTCGTTGGCCCGCATCGCCTGCGAGTTCTTCCGGGAGCCGGACGCGCAGCTCGGCTTCCTGTTCGGGGGTGCCACGATGGGCCAGCTCCTGTCCGGGCCGATGGCGGTGATCGG
>CALMTJ010000392.1 GCA_937872715.1 uncultured Methylobacteriaceae bacterium | reverse complement strand
GGACGGGGAGGACGTCCGTGACCAGCGCGTCCGTCTTCGCGCGGCTCGGCTACGTCGCCCGGCTGACGCCCCAGGACGAGGCGTCCGCCTCGTTCGAATACGCGCGGGGATGGCAGCGCTCCGGACGATATGCCGAGGCGTCGGTCGCCGGCTCCTTCGACCCCAACCTCGCGAACCCCTACCCGATCGCGAGCGCAGGCGGCACGGATTCGCTCAGCATCGTCAAGGCCGGCGGGCAATGGACGCATCTCTGGGGAGACCGGGTCGAGACGCAGCTCAATCTCGGCGTCGCGCACGCCTTCGACACGAGGAGCGGTCTCGCGGCGACGCTCGGCGGCTCCCCGATCGCGACCCCGGTCGGCGACTACACCTGGGCCGAGTACGGCGCGCGCGTCGGCTACCGCCTGGTCGGAAGCCGCGTCCTCGACACCTTCCTGTACGGCACGCTCGGAGGCCGCCCGATCAACGACACCATCCACGGCGGCGCGGGCTTGCGATACGCGTTCTGACGGCCCGGGCGGACATGGCGGCCGCTCGTTCCGTCGGGCGCCGGGACGGAAGGAGGGTGGGTCCATTCGTGCCGAAACCGCGATAAGCTCGGCCGGCAGGAGTTCCGCCGCATGGATGCCTCAGCCCCGGGCCTCGCGTTCCGATCCACCCCGACGCTGGCGGGCCTCCTCTTCGCCATGCGGTTCGACGCACATGGCGTCGGCCATCTCGTGCCCGACGCGGGCACTCTCGACACCGACAATTTCGGCCAGGGCTTCCTCTGGCTGCATTTCGACCTCGCCCGGGCGCAGCTGGACAGCCTGATCGGCGAGGGTCGCTTCGGCCCGAAGCGCCTCGCAGCCGCGGTGTTCGCGGAGGATCACCACCAGCGCGTCACCGTGGAGAACAGCCATATCGGCGGGGTCGTCGCCGACCTCGCCCGCCGGCCGAGCGACGGCGGCGACGATGCCACGTCCCGGCTGCACTTCGTCATCGGGCCGCGTTCGCTCGTCAGCGGCCGCCGCCAGCCGGTCGAGAGCCCCGAGGTAGCGCGGGACGCCGCCCGCGAGGGCGCTCGCATCGTCTCGCCCTTCGTGCTCCTCGAAACCCTGATCGGGTCCGTCATCGGCGCCATCACCGAGCGGGGCGAGCGCCTGACGGACACGCTCGACGAGATCGAAGACCGCATTCTCGACGAACGCGTGCGCGGCGACCGCCAGCGCCTCGGCCCGATCCGCCGCGACGCCGTCCGTCTCCATCGGCAATTGCTCGGGCTTCGGGCCGTCTTTCATCGCCTGGAGGAGGACGGCGTCCGCCAGGAGCTCGACGAACCGACGATCACGACGGCGTCGCGCCTCGCCCAGCGGCTGGATGCGCTCGACCGCGACATGACGCTGGTCGTCGAGCGAGCGCGGCTGATGCAGGAGGAGCTGTCCGCACGGGTCGCCGACCAGTCGAACCGCCAGCTCTACACGCTCTCGATCCTGACCGCGCTGTTCCTTCCGCCGACGCTCGTCACCGGCCTGTTCGGCATCAACACCAAGGGCCTGCCGCTGGCCGATCACGAACAGGGCTCCTGGATCGTGTTCGGGCTCGCGTTCGCCTCGGCCGGCCTCGCCTACGGCATGATTCGGGTGCTCGGCATCAGGGCGCCGCGCGAGTGAGCGGCGGGGCGGCGTTCGCCCACACCGCCGGACGACGCCCGCCCTCGGCGCCGCCGGCAACAACGACCCGGCATTGAACGGTCCGGAACGGAGCGGGATCACGGCATGGCCTCGAGCGCATCACTCCACCTTCTTCGCGCGCGCCGCTTCGCGCCGCTCTTCTGGACGCAGGCCTTCGGCGGCTTCAACGACAACCTGTTCAAGCAGGCGATGGCCCTCCTCGTCGCATTCCGGGTCGGGGCCGGATCGGGGCTCGACGCCGCCTCCCTGACCGCGCTCGCGGGTGCGACCTTCGTGGCGCCGTTCATCCTCCTGTCCGCCTTCGCGGGCTCCCTGGCGGACACCATGGACAAGGCCGCGCTCGCCCGCCGCCTGAAGCTCCTCGAGATCGTCATCGTGGCACTCGGCGGCGCCGCGCTCCTGACGGGGCATCTCCTCGGGCTGTTCGCGGTGCTGTTCCTGCTCGGAAGCCAGGCCGCCCTCTTCGGCCCCGTCAAGTACAGCCTCCTTCCCGCGCATCTCGCTCCCGAGGAGCTCGTGACCGGGAACGCGCTCGTCGAGGGCGCGACCTTCGTGGCGATCCTGCTCGGCAGCATCCTGGGCGGGTCGCTCGTGGGCGCCGAGGGCGGCACGGCCATCCTGGCGGTGGCGCTCCTCGCCGTGGCGGGGCTCGGCTACGCGGCCGCGCGCTTCATCCCGCAAGCGCCTCCCGCGCTCCCGTCGGACGGGCCGAACCCCGCGAGGTCCGGCACCCTGACGGTGCTGCGCGAGGCGAGGTCGAACCGCACCGTCTGGCTCGCGATCCTCGGCATCTCGTGGTTCTGGACGGTCGGCGCGACGCTCCTGTCCTTCGTCACCCCGCTCGCGCGCGATCTTCTCGGCGGTGGCGAGGCGGTCGCGAGCTTCCTGCTCGGCGTCTTCTCGGTCGGCATCGCGGCCGGCTCGCTGCTCTGCGCGCGGAGCCTCAAGGGCGAGATCACGCCGCGTCCGGTGCCGTTCGCGGCGCTCGTGATGTCGGGCCTCCTCGTCGTGTTCTCCTTCGCGACGGCAGTGCTCCCCGCGCCCGAGAGCTCGGGGAGACTGCTGCTCGACGTCCTCGCGAGCCCCGGTACCATCCTGGTATCCGCCCTCCTCTTCGCGCTCGCGGCGGTGTCGGGCTTCTACGCCGTCCCGCTTTTCGCCATCCTCCAGCACGCCGCGCCGGAGGACGCGAAGGCGCGCACGATCGGCGCCAACAACATCGTGAACTCGCTCTTCATGGTGGCCGGCGCCTTGGTGGTGGCGGGGCTGTCGTCAGGGCTCGGCCTGTCGGTGCCCGCGCTCGCGCTGGTGCTCGCCGCCCTCAACATGGTGGCGGCCGCCATCATGCTTCGCCTCCTGTCGCGGATCGTGCTGAAGGCGGTCGTCCGCTCCGTCATGTCCGCGCTGTACGCCGTCGAGGTCCGGGGCGAGGACAACCTGCTGGCCGCGGGCGAGCGGCGGGTGGTCATCGCGAACCACCAATCGTTCCTGGACGGGCTCGCCGTCGCGGCCTTCCTGCCGGGCGATCCCGTCTTCGCGGTCGACACCAACATCGCGAAGGCCTGGTGGGCGAAGCCCCTCCTCGCGCTGGTCGATTTCGCGCCCGTCGACCCGACGAACCCGATGGCGCTGAAATCACTCGCGCGCGAGGTGGAGCGCGGCCGCACGCTCGTGATCTTCCCGGAAGGGCGGCTCACGGTCACGGGATCGCTGATGAAGGTCTATGAAGGCCCGGCGCTCGTGGCGGACCGCACGGGCGCGGACCTCGTGCCCGTGCGCCTCGACGGTCTCCAGCACACGCGTTTCACCCGGCTCGCCGGCCGCGTCGCACGGCGTGTCGCCCCGAAGGTCCGCATGACGGTCCTGCCGCCGCGGCGGCTGCCGATCGATCCCGCGATCAAGGGGCGGGCGCGGCGCAAGCTCGCCGGCCAGATGCTCTACGAGGTGATGTCGGACATGATGTTCCGCACCTCGCGCACGGACCGGACGCTATTCGCGGCACTCGCCGACGCCGCGTCGCTGAACGGGCGCAGGCACGTCATCGTCGAGGACGTCGATTTCGCGCCTCTATCCTATGGCCGGCTCCTGGCCGGCGCCCTCGTGCTCGGCGGGAAGCTCAAGCGGATGACCGCCGACGGCGAGACGGTCGGACTCGTGCTGCCGAACTCGGTCGGCGCCGTCGTGACCTTCTTCGCGCTCCAGGCGATCGGGCGCGTCCCGGCCATGCTGAACGTCTCGACGGGGGCGGCCGGGATGGCGGCCGCCTGCCGCATCGCCCGGGTCTCGACCGTGCTCACCTCGCGCCGCTTCGTCGACAAGGGCAAGCTCGGCGGGACGGTGGACGAGCTCGCCCGGACGGTTCGGATCGTCTTCCTGGAGGACGTGCGCGGCGAGATCGGCGCGTTCGACAAGATCCTCGGCCTCGCCCGGTCCTTCCTGCCGCACCTCCTGGCCGGGCGTCGCGACCCGGATGCGCCGGCCGTCGTGCTCTTCACGTCCGGCTCCGAAGGCGTGCCGAAGGGCGTCGTCCTGTCCCACCGCAACCTGCACGCCAACCGCTACCAGGTCGGAGCCCGCATCGCGTTCAACACGCGCGACGTCGTGTTCAACGCTCTCCCGATGTTCCACTCGTTCGGGCTGACGATCGGGACGCTCCTGCCGGTTCTCGCCGGCATCCGGACCTTCCTGTACCCCTCGCCCCTGCATTACCGCATCGTGCCGGAACTCATCTACCAGACGAACGCCACCGTGTTCTTCTCGACCGACACGTTCCTGCGGGGCTATGCCCGGATGGCGAACCCTTACGATTTCCACTCGGTGCGGATCGTCGGGGCCGGCGCCGAGCGGGTGTCGGACGAGACCCGGCGGACGTGGTCGGAGCGTTTCGGGATCCGCCTCCTCGAAGGCTACGGCGCGACCGAGACGGCGCCCGTCATCGCCTTCAACACGCCCATGCACTTCAAGGTCGGCACCGTCGGGCGCCTGATGCCGGGCATCGGGCATCGGCTGGAGCCCGTCGCCGGGATCGCCGGAGGCGGACGGCTCTTCGTGAAGGGTCCGAACGTGATGCTCGGCTATTACCGGGACGGTGCGCCGGGCGTGCTCGAACCCGTGCCGGACGGCTGGTACGACACGGGGGACATCGTCTCGCTCGACGCCGAGGGTTTCGTTTCGATCATGGGCCGTGCCAAGCGCTTCGCGAAGATCGCGGGCGAGATGGTGTCGCTCGGTGCGGTCGAGGACCTCGCGGCCGGCGCGTCGCCGTCGTTCCGGCACGCGGCACTTTCCCGGCCGGACCCCCGAAAGGGCGAGGCCGTCCTGCTGGTGACGGAAGACCCGGCCCTCACGCGCGTCGCGCTGGTTCAGGCTGCAGCGGCCCGAGGCCTTCCGGAGATCATGCTGCCGCGCGAAGTGCTGGCCGGAGCCACCCTTCCGGTGCTCGCCACGGGGAAAACCGACTACGTCGCGCTCGCGGCCTCCCTCGCCGGGGGCGGGGATGCGCGGGCCGCATAGCTCCGCGAGCGTCAGGCCGGCGCCGAGGCGGCTCGCCACACCGCAGCGGCGTCCCGACAGCCCCGAACCCGAGAGCGTCCGGCACGGACGCCCTATCCAGGGCGGCCGCCGGCCCACGATGGCGACCCGGATGCCGCCGTGCCGACGGCCAGGCTGCCCGGAGCGGAGCCATGCAACGCTTCGGGCCGCCGCTTGGCGAACGGCCTATTTGGCGTCGGGTCCCGGGGCGACGATCGGGAGGGGGGTCGCGAAGGGCTCGATCCTCACCAAACCGTCCGGCAGCAGGCCGACCCGCGCGAGCGGCACGTTGAGGAGATCGCCGGTCGTGCCTTTCGCGACCGTGTAGCGCCACACCTCCAGAGAGCCCCGCTCCTTCAGGGCACGCGCGACCGCGGCGGCGTCGCGGCCTCCCACCCGGCCTATCTGCTCGGCGGTAAGGCCGATCACGATCTCGTCCTTCACGGTCACGACCTTGAACAACGCGATGTCCGGCTCCGAGGCGGCGAGGGCGAGCGCGGGAGCACTGAACGACGCGAGGCAGACGACGAGGCTGGCGATGGCGGACCGACGATTCATGGTGGCTTCCCCCGAGCGGAAGTGGGCTATTCGCCGAACGCGAACGATGCTCGACGCTGGCCCGCCGATTAGCCCGGTCCGCCGTTTCAGGATGGTGTCGCGCGGACGTCCGATCGCTTGGCAAGGGTCCGACGGAGGCGCGATCCGGGTGCGGTGCCCTCGGCGTCCGGTGCTATGACGGCTGCCCCCGACGGTAGCATGGGGCGCGGTCACGCCCTACCTCATCTCGGGCGGGACCACGACGTCGGCGGACCGGCACCCCGGAGGCAGAGTTGAGCGACTATCCCGACCGGACCCAACTCCAGGAGATCATCGCCGGCATGAAGGAGGGCGTGATCCTGATAGAGCCGGACCGGGCGATCACCTACGCGAACCATTCCGCGCTCGAGATGCACGGCGTCGATTACCTGGACGATCTCGGCCGTTCCATCGAGGCCTACCTTTCGAACTACGTCATCCGGAGCCGGACGCGGCAGCCGCTGGAAGGGGACCGGACGCCGATCGAGCGCGCGGCCGCCGGCCAATGGTTCGACCTCGAGGTCGAGGTCACCCGCCGCGACCGGCCGGGCCGGGACTGGACGCATCGCGTCCGCAGCCTCGTCGTCAAGACGCCGGCAGGCCTGCCCGATTGCCACGTCCTCGTCTGCACGGACATGACCGGCCATGTCGAGGCGGAGGAGCGCTTCGACCTCATGTTCTCGGCCAATCCGGCGCCCGCCGCGATCTGCCGCCTCTCCGACCTCCGTTTCGTGCGCGTGAACGAGGGATTCCTCCAGCTGTCCGGCTACGCCCACGAGGACGTCCTCGGCCATTCCGTCTACGAGATCGACGTGCTGGAACGGGCCGAGTACCGGGAGCTCGCGATCCAGAGGCTGAAGGCAGGCGAGACCATCCCGCAGATGGAGGCCTGCCTCCGCTTCCCGAGGGATCCGGAGCATTACGTCATCGTCGCGGGCCAGCCGCTCGATATCGGCGCCGAGCCCTGCATGCTGTTCACCTTCGCCGACCTCGAGGACAGGCGAAAGGCCGAAGCCGCCCTGGCGCGCCCGCAAGGAGGCCTACATCGCGGCGATCGGCCACAAGCAGGGCGACGAGCTGCGCGTCTCGCTGGCCGACAAGCTGCACAACGCGCGCGCCATCCTGCTCG
>CALMTJ010000391.1 GCA_937872715.1 uncultured Methylobacteriaceae bacterium | reverse complement strand
CCGGCGTCTCGGGACGAGATCAGCTTGTCGTCGACCTCCCGGTCGATCGCGGCGAGCTGCCCGCGGTAGAAGGCGAGATCGTCGCCGGCCTCGTCCGGCTCTCCGCCGGGTCGGCGCGACAGCGGCCAGAGCACCGCCATGACGGCGGCGCCGGTCATCAGCGCCATGGCGACCCAGAGGAGCATGGGCGCCATTTAGCCGGCCGGAGGGTGATCCGAAAGCGTCACGTGGCCACACGAGGCGCGGCGTCCCGGCCGGCCGGACCGTCGCCCGGAAGGCGCAGCGACGCCCGCGCGCCGCCGAGCGGAGCCGCGCCGAGCGATAGGTCTCCACCATAGATGCCGGCGAGGTCCGAGACGATGGAGAGGCCGAGGCCCGATCCGGGTTTCGTCTCGTCGAGACGCCGTCCCCGCCGGACGGCCTCGGCCCGCCTGCCCTCCGGGACGCCCGGACCGTCGTCGTCGACCGTGACGCACAGGACGAGCCGGTCTCCCGCGCGTTCGAGCGCGGCCCCCACCCGGACGCGGGCGTTCGCCCATTTGCAGGCGTTGTCCACGAGGTTGCCGACCATCTCCTCCAGATCCTGCCGCTCGCCCCGGAAGCGGAGACCGTCGGCCGGCACGTCCTCGATGGCGAGGCCCCGGTCGCGGTAGATCTTCTCGAAGGTGCGGACCAGGGCCTCCAGCACGGGCCGGACCTCCGTGGCCGATCCCAGCGTCCCGGCGAGCGCCGCCGCGCGGGCGCGGTTCAGGTAGTACTCGACCTGGTCGCGCATGATGTCGGCCTGTTCGCGGACCCGTATGGACAGGTCGTCGTCCGAATGGTCGGCCTCGTTCACGATGACGCTGAGCGGCGTCTTCAGGGCATGGGCCAGGTTGCCGACCTGGGTGCGGGCGCGCTCCAGGATCTCGCTGTTGGCGTCGAGGAGGAGGTTCAGCTCGTCCGCGAGCGGCGCGATGTCGCCCGGGTAGCGTCCCTCGATCCGGTCGGCGCGCCCGCGCCGGACGTCCCCGACCGCCGCCCGCAGGCCGGCGAGCGGCTTCAGGCCGAAGCGGATCTGGAACAAGGTCGACAGGCCGAGCGCCGCGCCGAGCAGGGTGAAGGTGACGAGGAGCGCCACGGCGAAGCGGGATTGCGCGGCCGAGATCTCGTCCGCCGGCCCCGCCACCCGGACGATGACGCGGCCGTCCTCGCCGAGGTCGATGTCGCGTTCGATCATCCGGACGAGCCGGTCCTCCGGCCCGGCAGCGTAATCCTTCCGGATCTCGCCGAAGCGGGCGCCGGGCGCCGGGTCCGCGAGGGCCGGCATCGTATTGCCGAGGAGGGAGCGCGAGGCGTTCGCGTCGCGGAGCGGCGTCCCGAGCCGTGCCACCTGCCAGTACCAGCCGGATAGCGGTATGTTGAAGCGCGGGTCGCCGAGGCCGCCCACGGCACGCTGGTCCGTTTCGTTCGCCGCGACGAGGTCGGCCGCGAGGTCGTTCGCGTAGACGAGGAGGCGCTCGTCGAAGGAGCGCTCCGTCGCCTGACGGTAGAGCGTGGTCAGGATGATGCCGGCGACGAGCAGGATCCCGCAGCTCCAGAACACGGCCGACGCCGCGAGGCGGACCGCGACCGAGCGGCCGGCGAGGACGCGCATCGGGTCAGGCGGCCTGGGGCGAACCCGCCTCGACCAGGTATCCGAGCCCGCGCACGGTCTGAATCAGCTCCACCCCGAGCTTCTTGCGCAGCCTGCCGACGAAGACCTCGATCGTGTTGGAATCGCGGTCGAAATCCTGGTCGTAGAGGTGCTCGGTCAGCTCCCCGCGGGAGACGATGCGGCCGGAATGGTGCATGAGGTAGGAGAGGAGGCGGTATTCGTGCGAGGTCAGCTTGATCGGCGTCCCGTCGACGCTCACCCGGCCGGAGCGGGTGTCGAGCCGCACCGATCCCGAGACGAGTTCGCTCGTCGCGTGGCCCGTCGCCCGGCGGAGCAGCGCCCGGATGCGGGCGAGCAGCTCCTCCATGTGGAAGGGCTTCGCCAGGTAGTCGTCGGCCCCGGCGTCGAATCCCTGGACCTTGTCGCTCCAGCGATCGCGGGCGGTCAGGATGAGGACCGGCATCTTGCGGCCGTCACGGCGCCAGTTCGTCAGGATGGAGACGCCGTCGATCGCCGGGAGCCCGAGATCGAGGATGACGGCGTCGTAGGGCTCCGTCTCGCCCAGGAACTGCCCTTCCTGGCCGTCGAAGGCCTTGTCCACGGCGTAGCCGGCATCGGCCAGCGCCGCGGCGATCTGGCGGTTCAGGTTGCGGTCGTCTTCGACGAGGAGGAGGCGCAAGGTTGCCGGTCCCTAATGGATGAACTTGACCCTGCCGGACGGCGCGTCGAGGGTGACGCGGACAAGCCGGCCGTCCTTGCGCAATAGCACGATGCGGTAGGCCAGACCCTCGCTCTCGTGGCAGAGCGCCGCCCGGAGGAGGTCCGCGTTCGGCGCGGCCCTCCGGGCGGTGACGATGGCCTGGGTGGGCGGGACGACCTCGCGAGTCGCGACCGCCTCGTGCGTCTCGCCGGGCGACAGGCAGAGACCGTCGAGCGACCGGTCGGCGGCTTTGGCCGCGAGCGGCAGGATCAACGAAAGGCCGAGCACGAACGCGCGCATGGCACGATGTCGCGCCAGGCGCGCTGAACTCGCGCTGAACGGTTCAGGGCTGGGGGGCGCCGATCTGCTTCGTCGCCTGCATCCGGAACACCGTCGAAGCGATGAAGCTCCCGCCCGCCACGAGCTGGGCCGCGGCGTCCGCGAGGCTGTTCGCGTCGATGGAGCCGGTCTTGACGCCGAGCATCCCGAGCCCGACGGAGGCGAGCCCGATCAGGTTCGCCCATACGGTCCTGCTGGCGAGCACGTTCTTGGTCTCCGGCATGGTCTTCTCCTTCGCTGCTGGTGAGGTGGTGGGTGGGGTCGGCCTCCGGCCGCTTCCGGCCGGAGCCGTCGCCGCGGCCGCGAGGGCGGCCGCTTCGACCCGCGTTGTGCGACTCGTCCAGCCGCGCCCGAAGGCCGGCCAGGTGGAAAGCGAGCGGAGGAAGCGCAGCCGCTCGCGCGTCACCGACCGGATCGCCGCGCCCGGCTCCGCTGCGGCCGCGGCGTCGAGCGTCGCCCGTCCTGGCTTGCCGTCGGGTGCCACGCCCAGGACCGATTGCAGGGTCCTGACCGCGCGGGCCGGGCCGGAATTCACGGCGTAGTCGAACACGGCGAGGTCGAGCCCGGGCGGCAATTCGTCGGCCCGGACGGCGTCCCAGTAGAGCCGCCGATAGATCGGAGCCGCCTCGTCGCGGGTCAGCGCCTTCACATCGGCGACGGAAACGGCGCGGCCCCTCGCCTTCCCGAGCGTCGCCCGGGTGATGCCGAGATTCGTGGCTCCGCCCGGATCCCGGGGATCCTGGACGAAGCCGCCCTCCAGATCGAGAACGAGCGCGAGGGCGCGCTCGAAGCATCCTGCGGCCATTGGGGGTCTCTCCTCGGTTCGGGACGGGTGGCGGCGGCGAGGGCGCGCGCCCATCTCGGGCGGATGAGCTACGTCCTGCCCGTCGTCGCGCTTCTCGCCGTGCTGTTCCTGATCGGCCGACGCATGCCGGCGGGTCGCTGGCCGGCCATCATCGCGGCCACGCTCGCGGTCATCGTCGCCTTGGTCCTGGCGGAGCAGGCCGGCTGGTGGCCCGCCTCCTGGCGGGTCCGCTGAGCGGCCGGTTCAGGCTTCGACCGAGGCGTCGAGCCGCGCCCGGAGGGCCGCCGTCTCCGCCGCGAGGCCGAGAACGGCCGCGTGGAGGACGGCCACGATCTGGTCGGGCCGCAGGCCGAGCTCCGCCTCGGCATCGGCTGGATCGAGGCTGACCAGGAGCCCGGCATCGAGGCGCGCCTCGTGCAAGGCGCCGGACCAGTCCTGCGCGCTCCAGCCGAGGTGGAGCCGCCGGCCCGGCCGCTCGACGGGATCCGCGCCGCCCTCCCCAGGCAGGAGGCCGCCGACCCGCCAGCGGAAGGAGATCGGCGGCGTGGCACGGAGCAGCGACAGGGCGAGAACCGGATCGAGGGGCGCGACATCCGTCTTGCGACGGATGTCGGAGGTGTTGATGGTCCCGGTCGCCGCGTAGACCGTCGAGACGCGCCGCGTCGCGGTGCCCAAGGACGACGCGTTGTCGGTCGCGGGCGCGATGTTGCCGGCGACCGTCAGCCGCTCCGCCGGCGCGGACGTGCCGATCCCGACCTTCCCGTCGGCCTTGACGCGCAGCGCCTCCGTCCAGGCCGAGCCGGAGGCCGAGACCTTCACCTGAAGGTCGTCGTCGCCCGCAAGCCCGATCTCGGCCCGGCCCGAATAGCCCGATTGGAACAGGAAGGAGAGCGTCTTCCCGGGCGCCTCCTTGTTCAGGGTATAGCGCAGGTCGCCCGTGCCGCCTTCCGCGGCCGGCCTCGCCGTCCAGAGGGCGGCGTTGAGCTTGGCTGAGAACGGATTGGCGGCGTCCGCGCCCGTGCCGATCCCGAGTCGCGTCAGGTTCTGGAGCGCGGCCGGGGTCGCGTCCGTCCAGGCGGAACCGTCATGGACGAGGAGCCGCGCCTCGTCCACGAGATAGGCCAGGAACCCGGCGGCTGGCGCGTAGAAGGTCCAGACGCCGTCCTGCCAGGCCGCGACCTGCCCGGCCTTCCCGGCCCAGGCCCCGGAGGGCGACGGCGCCACGATGTAGCGCCTGCCCTCGCCGGGGCTGCCCGGCGGGACGGAGAGGTCGCGATCGCTGATCGCGCATTGCACGATCGCGTCCAGCGCCCGCAGGGCCTCGTTGTGAGTGACGTGCTTCTGCGCCTGCGCCGCCGCGATCAGCGGCAGCGCGAGGTTCGGCGTCTCGGTCATGGCTTTGAGCCTCTGGCGGGAGGAGCCGGCGATTGGAGGATCGCCAGCTTCTGGATCAACGGACGGCGAGGTCGGCCGCGAGCGCCTCGCCCCGTCCGACCGCCGCGCTGAGCTGGGCGATACGGACCCGGAGGACGATCTGGGGCGAACTGAAATCGGCGGCCTCGGAAGCCGCCGGGTAGAGGACGGCCGGACCGCTCGCCGGGAGCGTGCGCAGGACGAGGTCGCCGTCCAGGATGTCGACCTCGTAGGCCTCGGCCTCCTCCCCGAGCGGCACTTCGGCGAGCTCCCAATTGTCGCCGTCGATTCGGGTCCGCCTGATCCAGTCGAGCCTGATGCCGTCCGGCGTCCGTCGCGCGCGCGGATGCACCGGCGAGAGCGGCATCAGGGCCGTCCGGCCGACCGTCGCGGATAAGGACACGTAGCTCGGATCGGCATGGTCGCGCCCGGCCGGACCGATCCGGTAGGTGAAGGTCCGGCCGAGATCGCCGGCCCGGTCGGAGAGCGGCACCAGCGCCGCGTCGAGCCGCACGACCGGCGCGCCGGACGGCACGGGCCGGCCCGCCAGCCGCTCGGTGCCGCCGAGACCGCGCAGCATGCGTCCGAGCCTGTAGGTGCGTGGTCCGACGAGTTC
>CALMTJ010000390.1 GCA_937872715.1 uncultured Methylobacteriaceae bacterium | reverse complement strand
GACATGCCCGACCCGCATGGCCGCGTCCGGCGCGGGCGCGGACGATCCCGGCCGCCTCCGGTTGTCTCGCCGCATCTTCGCGGGAGCGAGGCACGCTGATTGCCTGACCCGGGTTCTCGTCGCATGATCGCGGCGATCAGGCCCGGAGCGAGCGCCCATGAAGTCCAGCCGGATGACCACCTACATCCTCGCCGCCATGGCGCTCGGGATCCTCGTCGGCGGGCTCATCCATTCCCAGGTGCCCGAACCCGCGGCCCAGAAGGCCTTCGCCGGCTACTTCTCGCTCGGCAGCATGATCTTCCTGCGGCTGATCAAGATGATCATCGGGCCGCTCGTGTTCTCGACGCTGGTGGTCGGCATCGGCCACATGTCGGATACGGGTGCGGTCGGGCGCGTCGGCGGCAAGGCGATGCTGTGGTTCGTCACCGCCTCCCTCGTGTCGCTGAGCCTCGGGCTTATCCTGGTGAACCTCTTCCAGCCGGGCGACGGCGTCCACAAGGTGGTGAGCGGGGTCAGCTCCGGCATCGATTCCCACGCGATGACGCTCGACGGCTTCATCAAGCACGTCTTCCCGGATTCGGCCGTGCGGCCGATGGTGGACAACGAGATCCTGCAGATCGTCGTCTTCTCCATCTTCTTCGGCGTCGCCTGCGCGGCGATGGGCGCCCGCTCCAAGATGGTGCTGGAGGGGATCGAGGGCCTGTCCCACATCATCCTGCGCGTCACCGGATACGTGATGATGATCGCGCCGGTCGCGGTGTTCTGCGCCATGGCGGCGACCATCTCGACGAACGGGCTCGGGATCCTCGTCAGCTACGCGAAGTTCATGGGGGAGTTCTATTTCGGCCTCGTCTGCCTCTGGGGCCTCCTGGTCGTCGCGGGCTTCCTCATCCTCGGCCCGGCCGTCATGCGGCTCATCAGGCTCGTGCAGGAGCCTTTCCTCCTCGCCTTCTCGACCGCGAGCTCGGAGGCCGCCTACCCGAAGATGCTGGAGCAGCTGGCCAAGTTCCCGATCAGCCGCAAGATCTCGTCTTTCGTCCTGCCGCTCGGCTACTCGTTCAACCTCGACGGCACGATGATGTACTGCACCTTCGCGAGCGTCTTCATCGCGCAGGCCTACGACATCCCGCTCTCCTTCGGCACGCAGATCGCGATGCTGCTCACCCTGATGCTGACCTCGAAGGGGGTGGCGGGCGTGCCCCGCGCCTCCCTCGTGGTGATCGCCGCGACGCTCTCCCAGTTCAGCCTGCCCGAGGAGGGCCTGCTCCTGATCCTCGGCATCGACACCTTCCTGGACATGGGCCGCTCGGCCACGAACGTCATCGGGAACTCGCTCGCGACGGCCGTCGTCGCGAAATGGGAGGGCCAGATCGTGACGGACGAGGACACGCGCGAGACGATCGAGGATATGGAGCTCGCCCCCGCATGAACGCGCGCCGGCCCCTCGCCCTCGCGCTCGTCCTCGCGGGGCTCCTCGGCCCGCCCGCCGCGGCCGAGGAGGGCGACCGTCTCGAGGGCACCCTGAAGGCGATCCGCGACCGCGGATCACTGCTGGTCGGCTACCGCGAGGCTGCGATCCCGTTCTCGTTCCTGAACAAGGCCGGCCAGCCCGTCGGTTTCGCCATGGATATCTGCCGCGGGATCGCGGCCGACGTCGCGGGCGCGCTCAACCGCGACCTCGTGGAACCGGACGCGCCGGCCTGGCAGACGGGCATCCGCACGATCCTGGTTCCCGTATCGGCGGACCAGCGGCTGCCCAAGGTCGTCGCGGGCGAGGTCGACATCGAATGTGGATCGACCACCGCCAATGCCGAGAGGCGCAAGAGCGTCGCCTTCTCCCCGGTCTTCTTCCTCGCCGGGACGAAGCTGATGGTGCCGGCCGGCAAGCCGGCCGCCTCCTACCAGGATCTCGCGGGCCGGACCGTCGCGGTCAGCACGGGCACGACCAACGCCGACGTCATGAAGCGCCTGGCCGGCACGGTCACGCCGCCGATCAAGGTCGTAGAGGCTCCCGGGACGGAGGCCGCCTACGACCTCCTGTCGGCCGGGAAGGCGGATGCCTTCGCGTCCGACGACATCCTGCTGACCGGCTTCGCGGCGACCCGCCCGGACGGACGGCGCATGCGGATCGTGGGCGAGTACCTGTCCTTCGAGCCCTACGCGATCACCTTCCGGCGGGACGACCCGGCCTTCGCGGCGCTCGTGAGGTCGAGCTTCGAACGCATGGCGCGCGACGGGCAGCTCAGCCGCGGCTATCGGCGCTGGTTCACGCAGAAGCTCCCGACCGGCGAGATCCTGGACCTTCCGATGAGCCCGCATCTCGCGGAGATCTACCGGGCCCTTGGCGAGCCGGATTAGGCCGCCCGGGCGCCATCCCGTGCCGGATCCC
>CALMTJ010000389.1:576-1982 GCA_937872715.1 uncultured Methylobacteriaceae bacterium | reverse complement strand
CTCCCCACGCTGGCCAAGACTCTCCTGCCGCTCTGGCTGATGACGTGCATCCTGTATGCGTCGCTCCATTTCCCGCCGGTGCTGGTGCAGCCGAAGATCGGCGTGGCCATGACCGCCGTCCTGACCGGCGTGGTGCGCGCCGCCCCGGCCCTCGCAGGTCCGGGACCGACCGCGGAGGAACTTGGGACTTTGCTGACGCTTGCTGCCCGGGTTCCTGACCACGGCAAGCTCGTGCCCTGGCGGTTCATCGTCTTCGAAGGCGAGGGACGCGACCGCGCCGGCGAGGTAATCGCGCGCGTCTACGAAGCCGACAACCCGCAGGCCGAGACCAAGCGCCTCGACCTGGAGCGCCGGCGGTTGGCGCAGGCGCCGCTGGTCATCGGGGTCGTGTCGCGTGCCGCCCCGCACGCCAAGATCCCGGAATGGGAGCAGGTGCTGTCGGCCGGGGCCGTGTGCATGAACCTCGTCGTCGCCGCGAACGCGATGGGCTTCCGCACCGCCTGGCTGACGGAATGGTACGCCTACGACCGGCGGGTGCTGGACGCGCTCGGGATCGCGCCGGACGAGAAGGTGGCCGGGTTCGTCCATATCGGCCGTGCGAACGCGGTCCCGTCCGACCGCCCGCGCCCGGCGCTCTCCGACATCGTCACACGTTTCTGAGGCCGGCGATGTTCTACGATGCCGGCGCCAACGACCATGGGCTGCGGCACAGCCCGCTGAAGGCGCTCGTCGGCCCCCGGCCGATCGGCTGGATCTCGGCGCTCGATGCCGCCGGCCGGCTGAACCTCTCGCCGTATTCCTTCTTCAACGCGGTCGCTGAAGCTCCCTTCATCGTCGCCTTCTCCTCGGACGGGTACAAGGACGCCGTCTCCTTCATCGACGAGACGCGGGAATTCGTCTGCAACCTCGCGACCTTCGACCTCCGCGAGGCGATGAACGCGACCTCTGCGCCGCTTCCGCGGGGCGAGAGCGAGATGGCGGCGGCCGGGCTCACGGCGGCGCCCTGCCGTCTCGTGAAGCCGCCCCGCGTCGCCGAATCCCCGGCCGCGCTCGAATGCAAGCACCTCCGGACGATCAGGCTCGAGACGCTGGAAGGTCGGAAGATGGACCAGTTCCTTGTCCTCGGCCAGGTGGTGGGCGTCCATATCGACGATGCGTTCATCCGCGACGGGATCGTCGACACGGCCGCCATGCGGCCGATCATGCGGGCCGGCTACATGGACTACTTCGTGGCGACGCCCGAGACGAAATTCTCCATCCCGCGTCCGCGACGGACCTGACGCTCAGGCGAAGATCGCGGCCGCGGACGGGATGTCCCCCGGCCGGCGGAGGAGGGCGCCCGCGCTGCTCGTGACGGCGTCGAACAAGGCGAGTAAGAGCTACGCCTTCGACAACGGCAAGCGGGC
>CALMTJ010000389.1:0-566 GCA_937872715.1 uncultured Methylobacteriaceae bacterium | reverse complement strand
CGAGATCCGCCGCGCCCGAAGCGGCGGCGAGCGCCGGCACTCCCGTGGCCGCCGCGACGGTGACCGCCATCGCGAGAAGATGCCGGCAGGCGAGGGCGTCGCGGGCGACGACGCCCAGTCCGGCCGCGAAGGCGTCCGGGTCGGCCAGGACGGCGCGGAGCCGTGGGAGCCGCTCGGCCGCGAGATCGGGCAAGCGGAGGAGCCCCGCGGCGCCGTCGATAGAGGGCACCACCCCGATGCCGCCATCGGGGAGGCCGAGCTCGGCCTCCAGCACCGCGAGCCTCGCGCCGGTTTCCTCCACGGCCGCGCGGCCGATGCTCCCGGCCAGCAGGACGACATCCGCGCGAAGGGCGGCCGCCCTCCGCAGCTCGCCGGCATAGCCCGGGGAGGACGGGGCGCCGATCCTGGCCAGCAGGCGGGTGCGGCTCCGCCCGGCGGCGTCGCCCGACACGGGATCGGACGACCCGGCGAGGTCGAGGACGAGCCCGGCCAGCCCCGCCCGGTCGGGCGGATCGGCGCCGGCCGGGACGAGCAGGAAGGCGCCGGTCATCGGCGCTCCGGTTGAC
>CALMTJ010000388.1 GCA_937872715.1 uncultured Methylobacteriaceae bacterium | reverse complement strand
CTCCGAGGCGCGCACGCGGGCGCAGCGGGCCGCGAGCCCGTAGCGTCGCAGGTTGTCCTCGATCGCCGGCACGGAGCGCGACAGGGTGGTGACGACCGAGAACCGGCCGGCTCGCCGCCCGCCACGGGCTGCCGGTGCTGGTCGGGGTCGCCTGCGCTGTGAAGCTCGCGGAGGGGCTGGTCTCGCTCGGGCTCCGCACCTCCAAGCTCGGCGGCTACGCCCGGCCCGGGGCGAAGCCCTATCGCGGGCGCTTCGCCGCCGATTCCCCCGTCTGACGGACGTCGCGCTGCCGGCCGGAAGATTGCTAGCCGTCCGGCATGGACCTGAACACGATCGAGGCGGTGATACGGCCCGGCAGCCGGGCCGAGCTGCCCGCCTGGCGGGACGGCGACGCCTTCCTGGCGGGCGGCACCTGGCTGTTCTCGGAACCGCAGGCGCACCTGTCCCGCCTGGTCGACCTTGCCGGCCTCGGCTGGCCGGCCGTGACGATCGATTCCGAGGGACTGCACCTCGCCGCCACCTGCCGCTTCGCCGAGCTCGCGCGCCTCGAGCTCCCCCCGGCCTGGATCGCGGCGCCGCTCCTGCGGCAATGCTGTGACGCGCTGCTCGGGTCCTTCAAGGTCTGGAACCGTGCGACGGTCGGCGGCAACCTGTGCATGGCGCTGCCGGCCGGCCCGATCGCGGCCCTGGCGGTCGCGCTCGACGGCACCTGCCGGGTCTGGGCGGCGGACGGGAGCGAGCGCGAGGTCGCGGCGTCCGATCTCGTGACGGGACCGGGCCGGACGTCGCTCCGGCAGGGCGAGGTGCTGCGGTCGGTCGACCTTCCGGACCCTGCGCTCCGGCGGCGGACGGCGTTCCGCAGGATCTCCCTGTCGCCGCTCGGCCGCTCGGCCGCGCTCCTCGTCGGGACCCGCGACGGGACGGGCCGCTTCACGCTGACCGTCACGGCCGCGACGCGGCGGCCGGTCCGGATCGATCTCGGCGAGGTTCCGGACGCGGCGGGTCTCGCGCAGGCGCTCGCCGGCGCGATCCCGGACGCGCTCCTCTTCGACGACGTCCACGGCCGCCCGGAATGGCGCCGCCACGTCGTCCGGGAACTCGCCGAGGAGATCCGGGCGGAGCTCGCCGGGTGAGCTTCCTGGTCGACGGGACGGTTCACGGGGCGGAGCCGCGGCCGGGGCAATGCCTGCGCACCTTCCTGCGCGAGCTCGGGCGTCTCGGCGTGAAGAAGGGCTGCGATGCCGGGGATTGCGGCGCCTGCACGGTTCACGTCGACGGCGAGCCCGTCCATTCCTGCCTCGTCCCGGCGTTCCGGGCCGCGGGCCGGACCGTGACCACCATCGCCGGCCTCGCGCCCGCGCCGGGCGAACTCCATCCCGTGCAGCGGGCCTTCCTGGAGGCGGGCGCCTTCCAGTGCGGCTTCTGCACGCCCGGGATGATCATGACGGTCGCGGCGCTCGACCAGGCCCAGCGGGCGGACCTGCCGCGCGCGCTGAAGGGAAGCCTGTGCCGCTGCACCGGCTATGCCTCCATCGCGGACGCCGTCGCAGGGCGGTCCCGGATCGAGCGGGAGCCCGGGATCGGCCGCAGCGCTCCCGCGCCCGCCGGTCCGGACGTGGTCGCCGGCGCCGCCCGGTTCACCCTGGACGAGGTCCCGCCCGGCCTCCTGCACATGAAGGTGCTGCGCTCGCCGCACGCCTCGGCCGAGATCGTGGCCGTCGACGTCGCGGCGGCGGCCGCGCTCCCCGGGATCGTGGCGGTCCTCACCCATGCCGATTCGCCGCCGCACCTCTTCTCCACCGGCCGGCACGAGCACCCGGCGGACGATCCCCCCGACACCCGCGTGCTCGACCGGGTGCTGCGCTTCGCCGGGCAAAGGGTCGCGGCCGTGGTGGCGGAGAGCGAGGCCGCGGCCGAGGCCGGCTGTCGGGCGATCGCCGTGACCTACCGGGTGCTGCCGGCCGTGCTCACGCCGGAGGAGGCGACCCGGCCCGGCGCGCCGCTCGTCCATCCCGACAGAGCCGGCAACGTGGTGGCGGAGCTGCACGGCCACATCGGCGACGTCGCGGCGGCCCTGGCCGGCGCCGACGTGGTGCACGAGGCCACCTACCGCTCGCAGCGCGTGCAGCATGCCCATCTCGAGACGCATGCCGCGACGGGATGGCTCGACGCCGACGGCCGGCTCGTCGTGCGGACCGCGACGCAGGTGCCGTTCCTCACCCGCGACGCGCTGGCCCGCCTCTTCGACCTGTCCCCGGATCGCGTCCGGGTGGTGGCCGGCCGGGTCGGCGGCGGCTTCGGCGGCAAGCAGGAGATGCTGACGGAAGACCTCGTCGCCCTGGCGGTGCTGCGCACGGGCCGCCCCGTGCGCTGGGAGTTGACCCGGAGGGAGCAGTTCACGGCCACGACCTCGCGCCACGCCATGGCGGTGACGGTCGCGCTCGGCGCCGCCCGGGACGGGACGCTGGCGGCCATCCGCATGCGGGTCGTGTCCGATACGGGCGCCTACGGCAACCACGCGCCCGGGGTGCTGCATCACGGCACGAACGAGGTCATCGGCCTCTATCGCTGCCCGAACAAGCAGGTCGACGGCTACGCGGTCCATACCAACACGATGCCGGCCGGCGCCTTCCGCGGCTACGGGCTGTCTCAGACGATCTTCGCGATGGAATCGGCGATGGACGAGCTCGCCCGCAAGCTCGGGCTCAGCCCGTTCGAGCTTCGCCGCCGCAACGTCGTGCGGCCCGGCGACGACATGGTGTCGACGAGTTCCTCGCCGCACGACGTGGTGTTCGGCAGCTACGGGCTGGACCAGTGCCTGGCGCTCGTCGAGGAGCGGCTGGCCGGCGCGGCGGAGGCGGCGCCCTCGCCGGATTGGCTCGTCGGCGACGGGATGGCGAGCGCGATGATCGACACGATCCCGCCGCGCGGGCACCGGGCGGAGAGCCGCATCCGCGCCCTCCCGGACGGCCGCTACGAGCTCCGCGTCGGCACCGCCGAGTTCGGCAACGGCGCGACCACCACCCACGCCCAGATCGCCGCCGCCGTGCTGGGAACGAGCCCGGACCGGGTCACCGTCCTGCAATCCGATACGGACGCCACGGCTTACGACACGGGCGCCTACGGCTCGACCGGCATCGTGGTCGCCGGCACGGCGACGCTGCGGGCCGCGACGGAGCTGGCCCGCATGATCGCGGAGAGGGCTGGGCCGGACCGCGAGCTACCGGCCCTCGAAGCGCTCGGCCACGCCGACGGTTCGCCGCGCTCTGTCGCCTTCAACGTGCACGGCTTCCGGGTCGCCGTGCATCGGCGCACGGGCGAGATCCGCATCCTGCGCTCGATCCATGCCGCGGATGCCGGGCGGGTGATGAACCCGGCCCAGTGCCGCGGGCAGGTCGAGGGCGGCGTCGCCCAGGCGATCGGCGCGGCGTTGTACGAAGACCTGCGGATCGGCCCGGACGGGCGCGTCGAGACCGACGCCTTCCGGAG
>CALMTJ010000387.1:18276-19147 GCA_937872715.1 uncultured Methylobacteriaceae bacterium | reverse complement strand
CCTCATGCTGAGGTGGCCGCCGCAGGCGGCCCTCGAAGCACGCCCCCGGACTGCCATCCGGTGGCACGCACCACCGTTGTGCGTCCTCCGAGGCCGATCTCCGATCGGCGCCTCAGGACGGGAGGATGGTGGAATGCAGACGAAGACTCAGGTCCCGCCGCCGGTGCTGGCGGCCCGGATGGCCCGCCAGATCCGGTCCGGGGTCGCCGGCATGTCCAGGCTCTCGATCCCGAGCGGCGACAGGGCGTCGAGGACGGCCGCCATCACGGTCTGCGGTCCGGCGATGCAGCCGGCCTGACCCGACCCTTTCACACCGAGCGGGTTGGCGGCGCTCGGCACCGGATTGAAGGAGATCGCGAGGTCCGGGAGATCGGCGGCACGCGGCAGACGGTAATCCATGAGGGACGCCGTGAGGAGCTGGCCCGATCCCGCTTCGTAGACGACGTGCTCGTGCAGCGCCTGGCCGATCCCCTGGGCCAGGCCGCCCTGCACCTGCCCTTCGGTGAGGAGCGGGTTGACGAGGGTGCCGTAATCGTCGACCGCCGCGTAGCTGACCAGCGTCACCTCGCCGGTCTCGGGGTCGATCTCCACCTCCGCGGCATGCGAGCCGTTCGGGAAGGTGACGAGGTCGAGAGGGTTGAAGACGTCCGCGTCGATCCCGCCTTCGGCGCCGGCCGGCCGCTGCTCGGGATCGGCGGCGGCCCGGGCCAGCGCCAGGAGGTCGATGCTGCGACCGTCGTCCGGCGTCGAGAAGGCGCCGGACTCGAAGCGAAGCCCCGCTGGGTCCGCCTGGCGCCGGATCCCGGCGCGCCCGCGCCCCGTGGCCCGCCCGGCGGCGCGGCACTGAGGGCCGCCGATGCGCCTCCTGACC
>CALMTJ010000387.1:11150-18266 GCA_937872715.1 uncultured Methylobacteriaceae bacterium | reverse complement strand
GGCCATGGCGCCGCACCGCCCTGGTGCAGGGACCGCGCGCCGCCATGGCCCGCGCCGCGCGGCACGGCGCGGGTGTCGGCCTGGATCAGGCGGAAGGCCTCGACCGGAAGGCCGAGAAGGTCGGAGGCCACCTGCGGGAACGTCGTCTCGTGGCCCTGCCCGTTCGACTGGGTTCCGACGAAGAGCGACACGGCCCCGTCCGGCTCGAACCGGATGCCGGCCCATTCTCCCGGCTGGCCGCGCGCTGTCTCCATGAAGGAGGCCATGCCGAAACCGCGCAGCAGCCCCGCCCGCGCGGATTTCTCCCGCCTGGCCGGGTACCCCGCCCGGTCCGCGGCCGCCAGGACCCGGTCGATGTTCCCGGCGAAGGCTCCGGCCTCGATCGTCATGCCGAGCGCGCTGCGGTGGGGGAACGTCCGCACCATGTTGCGTCGGCGGAGCTCGGCCGGGTCGATCCCGGTGCGGCGCGACGCGAGGTCGACGAGCCGCTCGATCGCGTAATTCGCCTCCGGCTTCCCGGCGCCCCGGTAGGCGTCGACCGGCACCGTGTTGGTGAAGGCGCCCCGCACCTCGAGAAAGGTCGCCGGGATGTCGTAGCAGCCCCCGGTCGCGGTCGCGGCCGAGTTGGTCGGGATGGCGGGCCCCAAGGCCGACAGGTACGCGCCCATGTCGGCGACGGTCTCGACGTGGAGGCCGGTGAACCTTCCGTCGCCGTCGAGCGAGAGGCGCGCCCGAGTCCGGTTGTCGCGTCCCTGCGCCGAGCTCAGGAAGTCCTCCGTCCGCTCCGACGTCCAGCGCACCGGCCGGCCGAGCCGCCGCGCGGCGGCGAGCACGAGCACCCATTCCGGGTAGAGGACGTTCTTCGCGCCGAAGCCGCCGCCCACGTCGGGCGCGACGAGCCGGATGCGCTCGGCCGCGATCCCGAACACGTCCTCCGCGAGCTCCCGGCGCATGTCGTGGATGCCCTGCCCCGTCAGCACGAGCTCGAACTCGCCGGTCGCGCCGTCGTGGCGGCCGATGGCGGCCCGGGGCTCGAGGGGGGCCACGACCAGGCGGTTGTTCTCGAGGGCGAGCTCGACCACCGTCGCGGCCTCCGCGAACGCGGCCCGCACGGCATCCGGATCGCCCTTCCGGAAGGTGAAGGCCAGGTTGTCGGGCGCCTCGGTCGGCCACACGGCCGGGCTTCCCGGACGCAGAGCCTCCGCCGCGCCGACCACGGCCGGCAGCTCGGAATAGGTGACGGTCACGGCCTCGGCACCCTCCTGCGCGGCCCCGGCGGTTTCGGCGACGACGAAGGCCACGGGATCGCCGACATGCCGGACGATCCCGTCCGCGAGCGCGGGCCGTCTCGGCCGCACGATCGGCCCGTCCGTCGCCACCGAGACGTTGCAGGGAAGTCCCCCGATCCCGTCCGCGAGGAGGTCTGCATGGGTCAGGATCGCGAGCACGCCCGGCAGGCCGGACGCGTCCGCCGTGTCGAGGCCGGTGATGCGCGCATGCGCGACCGGCGAGCGCAGCACGTACCCGAACGCCTCGCCGCCGGTGCGCAGATCGTCGACGAAGCGGCCGGCACCGCGGAGAAAGCGCTCGTCCTCCACGCGCCGGCGGGACCGGCCGCTCTGGGGGGCTGCGGGTCCGGTCGGGGTCGGTTCGGTCATGGGCCGCTCATAGGCGAAGCGCCGCGCGAGCACGAGCCGTGGCGGTCGTGAGCTGCCACCCGCCCCGAACAATGTCGTCTAACCAACTCAGATTTCCCCGTAGACCTCCAGCACGTTGCCGTCCGGATCCCGGAAGAAGATCGTGCGATGGCCGAAAGGATGATCGGTCAAAGGCGACACGAGGGTGATGCCCTTGGCTTCGAGCTCTGCGGCACAGGCCGCAACCGCCTGAGGCGAAACACGGAAGGCCAGCTGCAACGACAGAGCGCCGTCCACTGGCGGCGGGTCGTCGAATCGCCCGCCGCGGGTGGTCAGGGCGAGCGTGGTCGATCCGATCTGATACTCGAACCAGCGGTCACTCAGTGTTCGCGTAAGTGGAAACTCCATCACACGTTCGTAGAAATTCCGCATGGCGTCGAGGTCGCGCGCGAACACGACGGTGTAATCGAGCTGCCGGATCTGGCCGAGCGCCGTCACGGGACCGGACCGTTCAGCCATGCACTTTCGATCGATGGAACCGTCCGGCTCGAGCAGCCCGCGACGGCAGGGCCGACGATACGCACCCCTCGAGAGTAGTGTGGCGGACCGGGACGGGTGGAGCGCGTGAAGGCCACCGAACCCTCGTCATCAGCTTGGAAGGCTGTTGCTCTACCATTGAGCTACACCCGCGCCGGGCTTGCCGGGCCCGTGGTGGGGGAAGTAGGACTCGAACCTACGAAGGCATAGCCAGCGGATTTACAGTCCGCCCCCTTTGCCGCTCGGGACATTCCCCCGCGAACGCGCGAGGCGTCCCCGGACCGGCGTTCCGGAGCCGGGGCTTATGAGGAGCCCATCCCGGGGTGTCAACCCGAACGCCCGCGGCCGCGCCGGCCGCGCCGTGGGAGCCGCTCGTCCCGGGCGCGTCTCCCCCATCGGGGCGCGAACCGCCGCCTATACGGACTCGGAGGAGGCGGCGCGTTCGAGCTGAGCGGAGAGCGCGCGGGACGTCTCCGCGAGCTGGAGGAGCCGGTCCGTCGGAAAGTAGACGGTCGCCCCGTTGATGCTGGCCGCGGCATGGAAGCCTTCCCGGAGGCGGAAGGCCGATGCCACCCCGCAGGTGCCGATATTCACCTCGTCGAAATCGGTCGCGTAGTTCCACGTCCGGGCCGTCTCGAGATCCGCCAGGAGGGCCGCCTGGGTCTTCGGGTAGTCGCGCGGGATGCCGCGCAGGTAGCCCGACCATGTTTCGGGCGGCTGACGGGCGATCAGGGCCTTGCCGACGGCGGTCTTGAACGCCCTCGCCCGCTGCCCGACGAACGACCGGATCTGGAGCTCTCGGGCACCCGCGACCCGCTCGATCAACACGATGTCGACCCCGTCCAGGATCGCGACGTGGATCGTGTCGCGCGTCGTCGCCGCGGCCCTCCGCAGGGCAGGCTGCAGCCTGTCCAGGAAGGCGAGGCTCCGCTTCTTCTTCTCGCCGAGTTCGAGCAGCCGGAACCCGAGCTCGTAGCGGCGCTCGGTGAGGCTCAGGTAGCCGTGCGTGACCAGCGTCGACAGGAGCCGGTGCGTGGTGCTGCGGGACAGGTCCGACCTCCGCACGAGCGCCGCGAGCGAGTCTTGCCCCTCCGCGACCAGCTCGATCAGCCGCAGCGCCTTTCCGATCACGAGGCTCATGCCGTCCTCCGGCGGCCAGGAGCGCCGCGGACCCATTCTGCCTCTCGGGACGACAAACACCACCGTCGCCCAGCCGATTTCGTCCCACATACTGGGACGCCGCGTTTCAGCAGTTGACCGTCCCGGCCGGCCGGGCAAGTTTCTCAGACGGCTCGCGTTCGATGCCGCCCGTGAGACGTGATGGTCTTCGCAGACGACCGGGCCGCCTCCCCGGCGGATGAGGGCGCGGACCCGCCGGTCGAGACGGGGGCGGAGCTGGTTTCGGACGCCGCCGCGATCCGCGCCTATCTCGGCCCGGCGGTCGAGGCCGAGCTGACCTATCCCAAGATCTTCCTGGACAGCGTCGAGAGCGCCCGGCCCGTCCTCGTCAAATCGGCCGGCCAGACGACGCTCGTCGTCAACATGTCGGATTCAGCGCCGCTGGCCTCGGCGGGCGCGGACAGGACGATCCTGAACTACGGCGATTACTTCGACTGGAACCGGCCCGCCGATCGGCCCGTGCGCAGCTTCGGGGAGGCGGTGCGGGAGGCCGCCGGTCCAGGCCCGATCGGCGTGGACCCGTCCCTGCCGTTCTCACGCCACGCCGCCCTCGCGGCAACGGGGCCGGTTTCCGTCCGGCCGGGCGGCCCGGATGGCCCGGTCGGGATCTACCGGAAGGCACGCTCCGACATCGAATGGCAATGGAGCGCGACCCGGGAGTCCGATGCCGCGCTCGTCTCGAGCTTCGTCGCCACGCTCCGGCGCGGCGACGACCTCCACCGGGCGATGAGGCTGCCGCCGGTCGGGTTCGCGCCCCTGGACCGGCTTCTCTCGGAGGCCGACCTCGCGAGCTTTCTGGTCACGTCACCCTTCGGGGCGGAGCTCGTCTGCGGCCTCCCGGCGGAGGCGGCAGCGCAGCTCGGCCTGTCTTGCCTGATCCTGCCCGGCCGGGACGACGTCACGATCCTCGCCCGCCGGCCGATCGGGAGGGCGGATGTCCTCCTGATCGGAGAGGCGCCCTCGCTCGCGGCGGCGGTCCTGGCCGAATGCGGTTTCCGCCCGGTCGGGGTCGAGGAAGGCCATATCGGGATCGGCGCCGTCCAGCGCCTGCAGGAAGCCGGGTGCGAGCCCCGGGCCGCCGTGTCCGTCTTCCGCTGCTGGCAGGACATGCGGGCCGGCACCGACCTCCCTTATTTCATCGTGGCCGCCAACGCCGTCCTGGCCGGCATCGCCCACGCCTCCCGGTTCATCGCGCGCCATATCGGGACAGGCCTGACGGAGGCGGAGGCGAACGCGGCCTTCGACGGGGGCGTCTCGGATTTCGCCCGCTCGGTCGGGTTCGCGGGCCGGGTGGAGCGCTATTTCGACATCATCCATTCCGGCGAGCGGACATTGCTGCCCGCCATCGCCGGCGAGTACCCGCTCCTGCCGGAGCACCGCACGATCAAGTTCGACATGGGGGTTCTCGTGCGGGACGCCTTCGGCTGCGTCCGGGGCTGCTCCGACATCGCCCGCACGCTCTCGCCCGACCCGGCGATCCGGGAGGCGCATGACGCGGTGAGGGCCGCTCTGGTCGACGACCTCATCCCGGCCATGAGGCCCGGCATGACGGGTGCCGCCATCCACGCCCTCGGGCAGGACGCGCTGCGCCGCAAGGAGGACGTGATCGCGCGGGCGGGCCTGATGCCGGCGGGCACCACGATGGACGGGTACAGCCGGGATTGCGGCCATACGATCCACCGCACCACGGCCGGAAGCGTATACTTCATGCCGGGCGCGACCGGGACGATCGAGCCCGGGATGCTCGGCTGCGTCGAGTATGTCTGGCCCGTCGGAGACGTCATCGTGGCGGTCGAGGACGGGTATTACGTCACCGAGACGGGCGCGATACCGTTCACGATCTAGCGGAGATATCCGAGATGCCCATCAACCTGATCCGCCGAACGAACCTGCCGGCGAGGCGCGGCCTCCTCCTGCTCGCCATGGCGGCCCTGCTGCCCCTCGCCGGGCCCGCTTCCGCGGCCGAGCGGGAGATCAAGTTCGCCTTCGGCGCGCCGATCCTGACGCTCGACCCCGGCATCTCCGCCGGATCGCAGGCGCAGACCGTCCGGTTCCACATCATGGAGCCGCTCGTGCAGATGAACGCCGAGACGGGCGCGATCGAGCCGCTGCTGGCCGAGAGCTGGTCCGTCGCGGACGACAAGGTGACCTGGACGTTCCGGCTGCGCCCGAACGTCACCTTCCACGACGGCAACACGCTCACCTCGGCCGATGTCGCGGCGTCGCTGAAGCGCCTGATCGACCCGCAATCGGGATTGCCGCGCGGCAACGACCTGCGCATCGTGAAGGAGATCCGGGAGGTCGACCCGCTCACGATCCAGCTCGTGACGGCGACGCCCTTCGGCCCCTTCCTGCCGACGCTCGCGCAGGATTCGGCCTCGATCATCAGCAAGGCCTGCATCCCGCCCACGGGAACGAAGATCGACTGGAAGGTCATCGGGACGGGACCCTACCGCTACGGGTCGCACATTCCCGAGCAGAGCGTCACGCTCGTCCGGAACGACACCTATTGGGGCCGGAAGGCGGCCGCGCCCTCGCTCACCTTCCTGAACGTTCCCGAAGGCTCGACGCGGCTCGCCATGCTGGAGACGGGCGAGGCCGACGTCGTCGTCGATGTGCCGGGCTTCGAGGTCCCGCGGCTGAAGACCTCGAAGGACGTGGCGCTCATCCAGCGGCCGAACACCCGCCTCATGCATATCGGCATCAACGTGACGAAGCCGCCCTTCACCGACATCCGGGTTCGTCACGCGCTGAACTTCGCGGTGGACCGCGAGGCGATCGTGGAGGGCGTCCTCGGCGGTCTCGGCGTCCCGGCGAAATCCGTCCTGTCGCCCAGCGTCTTCGGCTACGCGCCGCAGGCGATCTACGCCTACGATCCCGCGAAGGCCAAGGCGCTGCTGGCCGAGGCCGGGTTCCCGAACGGGTTCAAGACCACGCTCCAGACGCCGGCCGGCCGCTACTACATGGACCGCGAGGTGACGGTGGCGGTCCAGGCCCAGCTCCGGGCGGTCGGGATCGACGTGGATGTCCAGGTCGTCGACTGGTCGACCTATCTCAGCCTCCTCCGCAAGCCGCGGGCGGAGAACGGCAGCACGCTCTACACGCTCGGCTGGGAGACCGGAACGGGCGACATCCAGTACCTCCTCGACACGGTGTTCAACAGCAAGCGCGTCCCGCCCGCGGGCTGGAACACCATGTTCTACGACAGCCCGGAGGCGGACGCGCTCGCCGCCAAGGTGTCGGCCGAGGTCGATCCGGAGAAGCGCAAGGCGCTCGCCTCCGACGTCCAGGCCAGGATCATGCAGGACGCGCCTTGGGTCCCGCTCTACGGCTCCGTCCAGGTCGCGGCCTACCGGAAGGACCTCGCCGGGATCGAGTACCTGCCGACGGACAATTATCGCCTGAACAAGGTCACCTTCCGGTGAGCCGGCTCGTCCGTGAGGCCGCATAAGGCGAGGCCGCGCCGGGCTCCTCGGAGCCTGGGCGGTTCTCCGGCCGGCTGATGCTCCTGCCGTTCGCCGCCCGCAGGCTCGCCCACGCGGCCGGAGTGCTGTTTGCGCTCTCCGTCCTCGTGTTCGCGATCCTGCAACTCGTGCCCGGAGATCCCGCGCTGATCGTCGCCGGGATGGGCGCCTCGGCGGGCGACGTCGAGACCATCCGGTCGCAGCTCGGGCTCGACCGGCCGGTCGCCGTGCAATTCGCGAGCTGGCTCTGGCGCGTCCTCCAGGGGGATTGGGGCGTCTCGATCGTGACGCGGGCCGCG
>CALMTJ010000387.1:6551-11140 GCA_937872715.1 uncultured Methylobacteriaceae bacterium | reverse complement strand
CGATCACGCCCGAGCGCGAGTATCTGCGGCTCTCGATCCTGCCGACGCTGCTGGCGCGCCTCCAGATGACGCTCCTCCTCGCCACGGCCGGGATCACGGTCGCGGCGACGCTCGGCATCGTCCTCGGGACGCGGGCCGCCCTGAAGGCCAACACCGCGAGCGATCTCTGGCTGTCGCTCGTCGCGCTTGCCGGCATCTCGATGCCGATCTTCTGGGTCGGACTCCTGCTCCAGCTCGTCTTCGCCATCCAGCTCGGGCTCCTGCCGGCGACCGGGGCCGGCTCGGCGCTCCACCTCGTCCTGCCCGCCCTCGCCATCGGGGCGAATTCGGTCGGCATCATCATGCGGGTGACGCGGGCGAGCATGCTGGACACGCTGGGCCAGGATTATGTCCGGACGGCGCGCGCGAAGGGCCTCGCGCCCGGGCGGGTCGTCTACCGGCACGCGCTGCGGAACGCCCTCATCCCGGTGCTCACGGTGATCGGCGTGCAATACGCCTATCTGATGGGCGGCGCGGTCCTGACGGAAAGCGTGTTCGTGTGGCCGGGCATCGGCAAGCTGATCGCCGATTCGGTGTTCCGCCGCGACGTGCCGATGGTGCAGGGCGCGATCCTGGCGATCGGCATCCTGTTCGTGCTCGTGAACACGCTGGTGGATCTCGCCTACACCCTGGTCGATCCGCGCGTGAGGCTCGGCTGAGGATGTCCGCCGCCGCACCGGCCGCCTCCTCGGCGACCCCGTCCGTGCTGAGCCGGCTGCTCCGGCACCGCCTCGGCCTGGCCGGCATCTGCATCGTCGCGGCCTACATCCTCCTTGCCGCGCTGGCCCCCTTCATCGCGGCCTACGAGCCGAACGCCGTCGATCTCCGCAACGTCATGAAGCCGCCCGGCGCGGCGCATCCGTTCGGGACGGACCAGTTCGGACGCGACCTCCTCGCCCGCACCCTCTTCGGTGCCCGGACCTCCCTCCTCCTCGGTCTCTGCGTGGTGGCGGCCGCGACGCTCGCCGGCCTCACGGTCGGGACGCTCGCGGGCTATTACCGCGGCCGGATCGATGCCGTCGCGATCTTCGCGACGGACGTCCTCATGACGCTGCCGTCGATCGTCGTGGCGCTCGGCGTGATCACGGTCCTGGGCTCGGGCCTCGTCTCGACGATCGCCGCCATCGCGATCTCCGCGGTCCCGCGCCTCGTCCGGGTCGCACGCGGATCCGTGCTGCAGGTCCGGGAGCTCGACTTCGTGGCCGGCGCCCGAAGCGTCGGCGAGAGCGACCTCGCCATCGTCTGCGGGCACGTGCTCCCGAACGCGCTCTCCCCGGTGATCGTGCAGGCCTCGCTCCTCATGGCCGAGGCGGTGCTGGTCGCGGCCGGGCTCGGCTTTCTCGGGCTCGGCGTCGCGCCGCCCGTCGCCGAATGGGGCCAGATGCTGGCCGAGGGGCGCGCCTATCTCCGGGCCGCGCCCCACATTTCCGTGTTCCCCGGACTGGCACTCGCCATCCTGGTTCTCGGCCTGAACCTCCTGGGGGACGGCCTGCGCGACGCGCTCGACGTGAGGATCCGCTGACATGATCGACGAGATGCCGGACCGGGTCCGGCGGGCCCGGGAGCTGGCCGGGATGCGGGGCTACGAGGGCCTGCTCGTCGTCGGCCGCGCACCGGACAGGAACGGCGACCTCCTCTATCTCTGCGGCCACGTCCCGATGCTGGCCGGGCATCCGAGCCGCTTCGCGGTGCGTGGGCGCGGGCTCGGCCTCCTCTACCTGCCGACCGACCCGAAGATCGCTCCGGAGCTCGCGGTGACGACGCCGTTCCACGTCCCGGGCCACGGAATCGGCCGCACGGTGGTCAACCCGAACATCGTCGCCGCCGCGACGGCCATCCTGGAAGGGCTGGGCGCGCCCGGCTCCACGATCGGCCTCGTCGGCATGGACGTGATCTCGGCCATGACCTTCGACGAGCTCCGCCTCTACAACCCACGGGTGCGTTTCGTGGAGGCGGACGACCTCGTCATGAACATGCGGGCGGTGAAGAGCGAACGCGAGATCGCCGCGCTCCGCATCGGCTCCGGCTTCGCGGACGAGGTCGGCGAGGCCCTGAGGGAGCGGATCGTGCCGGGCGTGACGGAGAGCGAGCTGGCGAGCTTCGTGGTCGCCGAGATGACCCGGCGCGGCGCCGACCAGGCTTTCGCGACCTGCCAGTCCGGAGTGGAGCGGTCGGGCGAGCCCTTCATGTTCCCGGCCGCGTCCTCGCGCGTGCTCAGGGACGGCGACCTCGTCCACATGGAGATCAACGGCCGCTACGAGGGCTACAAGATCGACATCTGCCGATCCACGGTCGTCGGCCGGCCGACGGACGAGGCCGTCCACCTCTTGGAGACGGTGCTGGCCATGCTGGAGGCGAGCTGCGCCGCCATCGCGCCGGGGGTGCTGGCGGAGGATCTCGAGGCGCTCGCGAGCGACGTCGCGGAGACGGCCGGGTACCGCGGAAAGTTCGCCTTCGGCCATGGCGGGCCCGGCACCTATCTCGGCCACGGCATCGGGCTCGGCATCGACGAGCCGCCGGTGGTGGCGAAGGGCGAGAAGACCTTCCTGCGCGCCGGCATGATGCTCACGATCGAGCCGGGCCTCTACCGCACCCCGGCGGGCGGCGCCCGCATCGAGGACGAGGTGCTCGTGACGGAGGGCGGCTGCGAGGTGGTGACCAGGCTGGAACGCCGCTGGTGGGCGTGACCGTGCCCGAGGGTTCCGAGCTGACGGCGCTCGTCTCGTCGCTCGTCGCCATCCCGAGCCTCTCGGGCGAGGAGGGCGAGATCCAGTCCTTCATCGCCGGGTGGTTCGGCGAGCGCGGGATGGCGGCCGCGATCGAGCCGGCCGCCGGCGGGGCGACGAACGTCGTCTGCGAAGTGTCGGGCTCAGGGGAAGGGCCGCCGCTCTGGATGGGAGGGCATTGCGACACGGTCGCGCCGGCGCCGGGCTGGTCGACCGACCCGTTCGAGCCGACGATCCGGGACGGGAAGCTCTTCGGCCTCGGCGCGATGGACATGAAGGGCGGCCTCGCGGCCGCGATGCTGGCCGCGGCCGATCTCGCCCGGTCCCCGGAATCCTGGGCCGGCCGCGTCGTTTTCGCGGCCCTGGCCGACGAGGAAGCCTCCTCGCGAGGCGCACGAGGCTTTCTCCGCTCGGGCCGGTCCATAGACGGGGCGGTGATGGGCGAGCCCCATTTCGAGGACCCGTCGCTCGGCGCGATTGGCAAGTTCAACCTCCGGATCGTGGCGACGGGCCGCTCGGCCCACGGTTCCCGGCCCCGGGAGGGCGTCAACGCCGCCGTTGAGGGCTCCCGCCTCGCCGCCGCTCTCGACGGCCTCGATCGCATGCGCCATCCCCGCTTCGGGCCCGCTATGCATTGCGTCCTCTCCATCTCGAGCGGCAGCGGCCGATACGAGATCCGCGTCCCAGACCGCTGCGAGATCCTGGTGAACTGGCACGTGATGCCGGGCGAGAGCGCGGCCGACGCCGTGGCGGCCGTCGAGCGGCTGATCGCCGGGCTCCGGTCGCCCGCCTCCTTCGCGATCACCGTGGGCGAGCCGCTCTACGGCAGCTACAACCTGGACGAGCGGCATCCCTTCGTGGAGGCCTTCGCGTCGAGCTACCGGCGGGTGCTCGGCCGCGCGCCCGATTTCGGCTTCGGCTCGGCCGTCTCGGACGCGAACCTGTTCGGCGTCGAGGGCGCGATCCCGACGATCTTGTTCGGCCCGGGCGGCGCGAACCTTCACGCCGCGGACGAATGGGTGGCGCTGGACGACCTGCCTGTCGTGCGGCGCCTCTATGTCGACCTCGCCACCACCCTCTCCGCGACCATCGGACAGGACCGGTCGTGATGTCGCCCGGCCGAGACCTCTCGCCGACCGAGCACGTGATGGCGCACGTGCACGCGATCCTGGAAAGGGCGCCGTTTCGCAAGAGCGGCTCCGGCCAGGATGTAGAGGCCGGCCGCTACATCGTCGAGAGGCTCGCCGGCTACGGCCTCGACGCCGCCATGGAAGAGTTCGAGACCTTCGACAGCGATCCCGGCGAGGCGACCTTGGACATACTCGGTCCGGACGGGGCCGCCGTGCCGGCGCGGGCCTGCGCCCATATCGAGCCGACGCCGGCCGGCGGCTACGTCGGCGAGGTCGTGGATGTCGGGCCGGGCGGCGAGGGCGACTACCTCGGCAGGGACGTGCAGGGTAAGGTCGTCCTCGCGGCCGTCTCCTACGCGCCCGCGACGCCCGAGAAGGCCCGCATCGCGGCCCGTCACGGGGCGGCCGGCATCATCCTGATGAACTGGGGCAGCGGCGCCGAGCCCGGCATCCCCTGGCGCGGCCTCAAGGCCGTGTGGGGCAACCCGACGCCCGAGAGCTGGCGGCAGATACCCCGCCTCTTCGGGATCAGCATCTCGCGCCGGGACGGCGAGGACATCCGGCGCCGGCTCCGTGCCGGCCCGGTCGAGATCCGGGCCGCCGTCACGGCCTCGCGCACGTGGCGCACGCTCGGCCAGCCGATCGGCTGGCTCCTGGCTCCCGAGGGAGCTCCGGAGCGCGACAGCTTCGTGAT
>CALMTJ010000387.1:4424-6541 GCA_937872715.1 uncultured Methylobacteriaceae bacterium | reverse complement strand
ATTCGTGGTCGCCCGGCGTCACGGACAACATCGCGGGCAACGCCGTCATGCTGGACGTGGCGCGCCGGCTCGCGGCCTCCCGGGAGGAGCTCCGCCGCTCGGTCGTGTTCTGCTTCTGGAACGGCCACGAGGTGGCCGAGGCCGCGGGTTCGGCCTGTTTCGTCGACCGGCACTGGGAGCGCATCAACCGCGACGCGGTCGCCTATCTCAACATCGACTCGGTCGGCATGAAGGGGACGCGGCTCTTCAGCGTCGCGTCCTCGCCCGAGCTCCGCGGATTCGTCGAGGCCGCGGCCCGGCGCACGCAGGATCCGGGCGAGCCGGTCGTCTCGACCAATCTCGAACGCGTGGGCGATCAATCCTTCTTCGGGATCGGCGTCTCGGCCGCGACGGGCCGGCACGGCTACGCGCCGGAGGACGTGCGGCGGACGAACGGGGCGACGCTCGGCTGGTACAACCACACCGAATACGACACGCTCGAGGTGCTGGACGAGACGGTGCTCGGCCGCGATCTCGCCTATTGGGTCGCAGTCTCGGCCGATCTCGTGACGGAGCCCGTCCTGCCGCACCGGTTTTCGCCGCGGATCGAGGATCTGGCCGACAGGTTCCGGCGCATGCTGGACGGCAAGCCCGACCCGGCGGAGCTGTCCGTCATCCCGGCCCTGATCGCGTCGCTCGCGCCGGAACTGTCCTGGTTCGACGCGGAACTCGACCGGGCGGCCTCGATGGGCGGCGATGCCGGCCGCATCGTCCGGCTGAACCGGACCGTGATACGGCTGACGCGGCTCCTCACCTTCATCTCCGGCTCGGCATCCGGCAAGTACGACCAGGATTCCTACGGCATCACCACCCTCAAGCTGCCGGTCCCGCTCCTGGCCGAGCTCGACCGGTACGCGGCCGCCGAGCCGCACGGCCTCGACCGGAAGCTCCTCGCGACGAAGCTCATGCGCCTGCGGCACGGCGTGACGGACGCGCTGCAGGCGGCCCATGACATCCTGGCCGATCTCCGGACGGCGATCGCGGCCTGAAGGCGGAGCATGTCCCGGATCATCCACGTCGTGAACGCGTCCAGCCGGACGGATACCGGCATCACGGACGAGCTCGCCCGCTCGCTCGCCTGGTGCGCCGGGCCGCACCTTCCCGTCATACGCTGCGTGACCCTGGCCGACGGGCCGAACGGGATCTCGACGGCGCGCGACAGCGACGACGCGGCGCCGGCCGTGATCCGCTACGTCGAGCGATGGGCGCCGGAGCCCGCGACCGGCGCCTTCGTGATCGCCTGCTTCTCCGATCCGGGCGTCGCCGCCTCCCGCGAGCTGACCGCGAAACCCGTGATGGGCATCGGCGAGGCAGGGCTGCTCGCCGCCTTGAGCCTCGGTGACCGGGTCGGCACGATCGGGGTGTCGTCCGGCGGGGAGGCGAAGGCGCTCCGCTTCGCGAGGCAGGTCGGGCTGCTCGACCGTTTCGCCGGGCATGTCGGGCTCGGCCTCGATTACGCGGATCTCCGGCATCCGGAGCGCGTCTCAGCCGGCCTGTTGGAAGCCGGCAAGGCACTGCGTGACCGCCACCACGCCAGGGTGCTGCTCTTCGCCGGGGCCGGGCTCGCGCGCTACACGGCGGAGCTCGGCCGCGGAACCGGCCTTCCGGTGATCGACCCGACGCAGGCTGCGGTGACGCTCGCCCTCCCCCACGCCTGCTGAACCCGGCCGGGAGAGCGGCATCCGTCATGGGCGAGGGAGCCGGCCGGTCGTCCGTTCCGGGTGATCACGGAACTTTGTACGTCGTCGGTATTTGGGGGAGCGGCTCCGCGGAGCCTTGGAGGAGCGCCTGACATGAGCCTGTTGCTGATCCTGATCGTCCTGATCCTGCTGTTCGGCGGCGGCGGCATGTTCTACGGCGGCGGCGCCTACCGGAACCATGGTTTCGGATTGGGCGGCATCCTGATCATCGTTCTCGTCGTTCTCCTCCTCACGGGCCGCCTCGGCACGTTCTGACCGGAGCGGCCGAGTCCGGCCCGCTTTTCGGAAAGGGCCGGACGGGGTCCGGCGTCACCGTCGGGGCGCGGGGGGGGGGGGGCCCGGGGGGGGGGGGGGGGGCGCGCCGCGGGCGGGCGGGGG
>CALMTJ010000387.1:3358-4414 GCA_937872715.1 uncultured Methylobacteriaceae bacterium | reverse complement strand
GGGTGCGAGCGCGGACCGGACAGCGTCCGGAAGCGGAACCGGGCGGCTCGTCGACCTGTCGACGTAGACATGGACGAAATGGCCCTGCGCCGAGGCCGTTCCGGCTTCGCCGCGGAACAAGCCGATCTCGTAGCGGACGCTGGTCGTCCCGAGCCTCGCCACCCGGATCCCGGCCGTGACGACGTCCGGGAAGGCGATCGGCTCGAAATACCGGCAGCCCGATTCCACCACGAGGCCGACGACCCGGCTCGAAGCGATGTCGAGCGCGCCCTGCGCGATCAGCTGTCGGTTCACCGCCGTATCGAAATACGAGTAGTAGACGACGTTGTTCACGTGCCCGTAGACGTCGTTATCCATCCACCTCGTCGTGATCTCGTGGAAGGCTTTGTAGCCGGCGCGGGGCTCGGGCCGTCCGCGCTCGCCGGCGCCGGACGAGCCCGTCCCGGGCGGATGCGGCGGGGGTGAGGTGAAGGCCATGCGAAATCTCCCGCGACGCTGCCGCGCCGGCTCGGCGGGTGAGTCGTAGGATGGCGACGGACGTGGACAAGATCACGCCCTGGCTCCGGTGAGACTGCACGGCCGTCGAGACAGCGAAGTCTATGCCGGCGTCGTATCGATTGGCCCGCCGCCTCGGAGAGCTGATGGCCGACCCGATCGCGACCGCCCATAGGGTCGAGGAGGAGATGCTCGAATGGAGATCTCGCCAGCGCCGCCCTCGAAGCGGCGGCCGACGGGCGATGAAAACCTCGTGCGCAGCCGGCCGATACGGCCGGAGCATCTGGCTCCGCGGGTAGGATTCGAACCTACGACCAGCCGGTTAACAGCCGGCTGCTCTACCACTGAGCTACCGCGGAACAGGCCCGCGCTAGGGAGCGGGGGGGATAGCGGAAGGGGCGCCACGGTGCAAGCCTGCCGCGTCCCACGCCCGCGTTCGCTGGCCCGCCTCACGCTCGCGGCGAAGAGGCGGGCCGGAGCGGGCGTCAGCCGGCCCGCAGGTCGTAGCGGTCGGCGTCCATCACCTTGGTCCAGGCGGCGATGAAGTCGGTCACGAACTGC
>CALMTJ010000387.1:0-3348 GCA_937872715.1 uncultured Methylobacteriaceae bacterium | reverse complement strand
TACCAGCGGACCGGGCCCGGCAACCCGGTGCACGGGCCGGGGACCGCGTCTGCGGTTGCCCTTCCGGGGCCGTGTCGTCTAAGACGATGCCGGCGAGGCCTCGTGGCGGAGTGGTTACGCAGAGGACTGCAAATCCTTGTACCCCGGTTCAATTCCGGGCGAGGCCTCCAGGGGCGGGCAGACGGCGCCGGTGCCGGATCGTCGATATGCCCCGTCATCAAAGTCACGGCCGCATGACACCACACGGCGGCAAGCCCCGGCCGCCAGCGGCCTGAGCCGTTGGCGACCGGAACGGTCAGATGATGATCACATCATCTTCTTCTTCATGCGCTTCTTCATCATGCGCTTCTTCATCATCTTCTTCGGCATCATCCGCTGCTCGACGACGTTCGGCTTCGAGCCGGGCACGCCGCCGCCGATCTGGCCCGGGATGCCGACCCGGCCGGGTCCGCCGGCGCTGGTGCCGCTCGGCGTCGACTGGGCGAGCGCGGGAAGCGACAAGGCGCTCAGGGCCGCGGCGAGGATCAAGGCCTTCTTCATACTAGTCTCCCGGTTACGTGCGGCAGGCGCAGTGTCTGCCCCGACGTGATGGCCCGCGAACGCGCGAGCCCCTGCGCGATGGCGAACGTAGCATCACGGCCAAGGTTCCGCGCGAGTCTTTTTGACGGACGGACCACCCTTCGACGACCTATCCTTGCCTTTCGGTGCCGGTTCTCACAAACCGGCGGCACTGAAGCCGGCTCATCGGGCGCCCACGATGCTTGATTTCCCTGCCGCACGGCGGACCATGGTCGATTGCCAGCTGCGGACCTTCGACGTGACCGACCGGGCCGTGCTGGCCGCGATGGAGGAGGTTCCCCGCGAGGCCTTCATGCCCGATGGGATGGCGCCGCTCGCCTATCTGGACCGCAACGTGTCCCTCCCGGGTCAGGCGGAGGCGGGCATCATGCTTCAGCCCATGGTGGTCGGACGGCTCATCCAGGCGCTCGCGATCGAGGCCGGCTCGACCGTGCTCGACGTTGGCAGCGGGCTCGGCTACGCGGCCGCGATCCTGGCGAGGCTCGGCGCCCGCGTCGTCGCGCTCGAAGCCGATACCGACCTCGCGGCGTCCGCCCGGGAACGGCTGGCCGGCGCAGCCGCATCGGGAGGAGGCGTCGAGGTCAGGACCGGACCCCTGGCGGCCGGCGTGCCCGAACGGGCGCCGTTCGACGCGATCCTGATCAACGGCGCCGTCGAGGAGCGGCCGGCGACCCTCCTCGGACAATTGGCGGAGGGCGGGCGTCTCGCCTGTCTCGAAAGCGGAGCCGCCGCGGGGCGTGCCGTGCTCCACGTCCGGGTTTCTGGCGGCGGCTACGGGTCCCGCTCCCTGTTCAACGCGGTCGCGCCGGTGCTCCCTGGCTTCCGGCGCGTTCCGGCCTTCACCTTCTGAGGCGGGTGTCGCCTTTTTGCGCCAGTTCCCGCCAAAGCCGCCGAGGGCCTCCGGACTGCTTTCGCGATGCAGCGCGCCGGGTCTAAAAGGGAATCGGCCGCGACCGTGCGGAAGAAGAGATCCATGTTGCCCGTAGGCCGACATATCAGGCTGCCCCGTCCACCTGCCAACCGGATCCTCAGGAAGATCGGATTCGCCCTGTCGCTCGGGACCGCGTTCGCGGCGTCCAGGGCGGGCGCGGAGACGCTGGAGACGGCTCTCGCGCGCGCCTATGTCGGCAACCCGACGCTCGACGCCACGCGGGCCTCCGTCCGGGCCACGGACGAGAACGTGCCGCGCGCGTTGTCTGGCTACCGGCCCTCGATCGTGGCGAGCAGCAGCGTCGGGGCGTCCTACGCGACCGGCGACACCTTCTCCACGGCCGTCGGCGCAATCAGGCCTTTCCGGCGCGACCTCTACCCGAAATCCGTCGGCATCCAGGTCACGCAGAACCTGTTCAACGGCTTCCGCACGGCCAATTCCACGCGGCAGGCCGAATCCCAGATCTTCGGCGCCCGCGAATCGCTGCGGAACACGGAGCAATCGACGCTGTTCAACGGCGCGCAATCCTACATGAACGTGCTGCGGGACACGGCGATCCTGGATCTCCAGCGCAACAACGTGGAGGTGCTGGACGAGCAGCTCCGCCAGACGCGGGACCGCTTCAACGTGGGCGAGGTCACCCGCACGGACGTGGCACAGGCCGAATCGCGGCTCGCCGCCGCCCGCTCGCAGGTGAGCGGGGCCGAATCGAACCTTCAGACCTCCATCGCGACCTTCCGGCAGGTCATCGGCGTCTAGCCGCGCCAGCTCGCGCCGGGCCGCCCGGTCGACCGCCTCGTTCCCCGCTCGCTCGTCAGCGCGGTGCAGATCGGCCTGGAGGAACATCCGGCCATCATCTCCGCCCTGCACGCGGTGGACGCAGCCGAGCTGCAGGTGAAGATCACCGAAGGGGAGCTCGCCCCGACGGTGAACATCGTGGGCAACATTAGCCAGGCGTTCGAGACGTCCTTCGCGGGCGACCGCACCACTGGCGCCACCATCGCGGGCCAGCTCACCGTGCCGATCTACCAGGGCGGCGAGGTGTATGCGCGGGTGCGGCAATCCAAGGAAACGGCCGGGCAGCGCCGGATCGAGGCGGAGGCGACGCGCGATCAGGTCCGGGCCGGCGTCATCTCGTCCTGGGGGAGCCTGGAATCGTCGAAATCCAACGTGCAGGCCGCCCAGGCACAGGTGGCGGCCGCCGAGGTCGCGCTCACCGGCGTCCGGGAGGAGGCCCGTGTCGGCCAGCGCACCACGCTGGACGTGCTGAACCAGCAGCAGGAGCTCCTGAACGCCCGCGTGAACCTGATCACGGCTCAGCGCGACCGGGTCGTCGCGTCCTTCTCCGTGGTACAGGCGATCGGCCGCCTGTCGGCACAGTCGCTGGCTCTCCGAGTGAACAATTACAGCGCCAAGACCCATTACGAGCAGGTCAAGGATCTGCCCTGGGGTCTGTCCATCCCGGACGGGCGCTGACCGATCGGCCGGGACGGCGTCCCGTTTCGCTTGCCCGTGTGAGTCGCGTTCCCGATACTCCGTCCAGTCGACGTTTGATTCCCAACCCTCGACCGGACGCGAATGCCCCATGAGTGCGGCGAGTACACGGGCGCACGAGCCTTCCATGGAGGAGATCCTCGCCTCCATCCGTCGCATCATCGCCGACGACCAAGACGAGAAGCCCGGCACGCCCCCGGAGGGAGCGGAGGAGGTGCTCGACCTCGCGTCCACGGAGGCGGATGCGCCCGCGGCCGAAGCCGTCGAGCCGGCCTCCCCGGAACGGCCGGCCCGGCCCGACCTCGAAATCGCGGAATCGGACTTGTCCTTCTCCGAGCCCGACC
>CALMTJ010000386.1 GCA_937872715.1 uncultured Methylobacteriaceae bacterium | reverse complement strand
GGCTACGGCGCCGGCCCGGCGGACGCCTCCGCGGCGGCCGGCGGCGCCCGGCGCCTCGACCTCTCCATCGGCCGCTCGGTCGTGGTGGAGCTGAGGGAGGACGCGAAGGAGATCTTCGTCGCCAACCCGGCCGTGGCCAACGCGGTGGTGCGCTCCACCCGCAAGCTCTTCCTGCTGGGCTTGGCCAACGGCTCCACTTCCGTCTTCGTGATGGACGCGGCGGGCCGGCAGATCGCCTCCCTCGAGGTGAATGTCGGGCGCGACCTCAGCGTGCTCCGGCAGATGCTGAAAAGCACGGTCCCGAGCGGCCGCATCGACGTCCGGCCGGCCGGGGATTCGATCCTCCTCACCGGGACGGTGTCGTCGGCCGGCGACGCGCAGCGGGCGATCGACATCGCCAAGGCCTTCGTCGGCCAGGCGGCCGCGAGCGGCAATGCGGGCGGCGCCCCGGGCTTCAGCGGGAACGTCATCAACGCCGTCACCATCACGGGACGCGACCAGGTGATGCTGCGGGTGAGCGTGGTCGAAGTGGCCCGCAGCGTGGTGAAGCAGCTCGGAATCAATGTCGGCGGCAATTGGAACGTCATCAACGCCGCCGGGCAGTTCATGAACCCGGCCTCCTCGCTGGTCGGGCTCGGGACGGGCGTTTCGGGCGCCCTCGCCGGTGCGGCGGGCGCCAGCATCTCGGGCCAGTACAGCACGGGTGGCGCCACGGTCGGCGGAACCCTCACGGCCCTCGACCGGGCCGGCGTGTCGCGGGTCCTGGCCGAGCCGACGCTCGTCGCGGTGTCCGGCGAATCGGCCACGTTCCTGGTCGGCGGGGAGATCCCGATCTCGATCGGCTGCGGCGTCGCCGCCTGCGTGCCGACCATCACCTACAAGCAATACGGCATCCAGCTCGCCTTCACCCCCATCGTGCTGTCGGAGGGTCGGATCAGCCTGCACGTCTCGACGGAGGTGAGCGAGATCGACCGGGAGAACGCCGTCGGCGACACGCCCGGCTTCCGGACCCGCAAGACGTCCACCTCCGTCGAGCTGCCTTCGGGCGCCACCATCATGTCGGCCGGCCTCATCAGCTCCACCTCGGCCAACAACTTCCAGGGCGTGCCGGGCCTCATCAACTTGCCGGTCCTCGGCGCCCTGTTCCGCTCCCGCGACTACCAGCGCCGAGAGAGCGAGCTGATGATCATGGTCACGCCCTTCATCGCGAAGCCGATGGAATCCGCCCAGGTGAAGCGTCCCGACGACGGCTTCCTCGACACGAACGACCGGGAGGCGGCCCTGCTCGGGCGGCTGAACAAGCTGTACGGCGTCGCCGGACCCGGGGCCGCCGGCCCGGCCGCCGGCGGCGGACGCTTCGGTTTCATCACGGACTGAGCCGCCGCCTGCGGTGGATCCCCAACGAGGACGACACATGACCGCCACCCAGAGGCTCCGCCGCCGGGCGATGCTCCTCGCGACCCTCGGCGCCCTCGCGCCGGCCCTGGCCGGCTGCGTCAGCGACGCCGAGACGACCGGCTCCGCCTATCCCTACGATTACCGCGACCGGCACCCGATCGTCCTGGCTCGCGGCGCCCGCATCCTCGACGTCTTCATCGACACGCGGAGCGGCTTCGACGAGCGCGAGCGTCAGGACGTCGCGGCCTTCGTCGAGGAGTTCCGGCGCTACGGCACCGGCACGCTCACGGCGCAGGTGCCGACCGGAACCGCCCAGGCGGCCGGGACGCGGCTCGCCCTGTCGCGCATCAAGGAGGCGGCCGGCGGCCGGATCAGCGTGACGGGCTACCGTCCGGCCGATCCGGCCGTCGCGTCCCCGATCCGTCTCAGCTTCGGGCGGCTCCAGGCGAAGGTCGGCAGCCAGTGCGGGCTCTGGCCGCAGGATCTCGGCGTCGCCGATTACGAATTCAACCAGTCGAACCAGCCCTACTGGAACCTCGGCTGCGCCATGCAATCCAACTTCGCCACGCAGATCGCCGATCCGGTCGATCTCGTCCGCGGCCGTCAGCAGACCCCGCCGGACACGGCGCGCCGCATGTACAACATCGACAAGATCCGCAGCGCCAGCGACCCGACGACCCAATACAAGAACGAGGGCGGCTCCGTCCGCTCGGCGGTGGGGCAATGACCGGCGGCAAGGAGCGCGCGACCATGTCGGACGAGAGTGCGGGACACGACCGCCTGATCGCTCCCGTCCCGCGGGTGACGATCCAGGCCTTCTGCGAGACGGCGCCCGTCGCCGATGCGATCGGCCTCGCGGCCTCCGACCGCCGGATGCAGAAGGCGCACCTGAAGGTGCAGATGGGCGGGGCGCCCGCGGCGGTCGAGGCCTACCGGCACAGCCCGACGCCCAACGTCATCGTGCTCGAGTTCCAGAGCGACCGGTCCGGCATCCTCCTGTCGCTCGAGCAGCTCTCGGCCGTGTGCGACGGCGGCACGAAGGTGGTGGTGATCGGGCATGTCAACGACGTGATCCTCTACCGCGAGCTGATGCGGCGGGGCGTGAGCGAGTACCTGATCGCGCCGTTTGACGTGCTGGATTTCGTCGCCGCCATGTCCGAGCTTTTCTCGGTGCCGGGCGCCGATCCGCTCGGTCGGACGGTCGCCGTCTTCGGGGCGAAGGGCGGCGTCGGCTCCTCCACGGTGGCGCACAATCTCGGCTGGGCGGTCGCGAAGACGCTCTCGGCCCAGACGGTGATCGTCGACCTCGACATCGCCTTCGGCACGGCCGGGCTCGATTTCAACCAGGACCCGCCCCAGGGCGTGTCGGAGGCGATCTTCGCGCCCGACCGGCTGGACGCGAACCTGATCGACCGGCTCCTCTCCAAATGCAGCGAGCACCTGAGCCTTCTGGCCGCCCCGGCCGTGCTCGACCGGACCACGGACCTCGCCGAGACGGCCGTGGACGGCCTGATCGATATCCTGCGGGGCTCCGTGCCGACCATCGTGCTGGACATCCCCCATGTCTGGACCGCCTGGTCGAAGCGGCTGCTCGTCTCCGCCGACGAGATCGTGCTCGTGGGGACGCCCGATCTCGCCTCCCTCCGCAACGTGAAGAGCCTGTTCGATCTCCTGAAGGCGGCGCGGCCGAACGATTCCCGGCCGAGGGTGGTCCTGAACCAGGTCGGCCTGCCGAAGCGGCCGGAGATCGCGGCCGGCGAGTTCGCGAAGGCGATCGGCTGCGAATTGTCCGCCATCATGCCGTTCGACGCGGCCCTGTTCGGCACGGCCTCCAACAACGGGCAGATGCTGGCCGAGGTGCAGCCCTCCGGCAGGTTCGCGGAGATCTTCGGGGCGCTCGCCTCCGCCACCACGGGCCGGATCGAGACGAAGCGGGTGCGCTCGGGCCTCCTCGACCCGCTCATCTCGAAGTTCGCGCGCCGCAAGGCGTCCTGAGCCGGATCGGCCGGAGTCTCGACCATGTTCGGCAAGCGATCCGTCACCGCCGCGCCCGTGGCGCCCCTCGCCCGGCCGCCGGCGGCCGCGGAGGCCGCGGCGTCGCTTCCGTCCGCGGTCCCGGTGCTGGCCGAGCCCGATCTCAAGGACGCGCCGCGCCTTCCCGAGATCGCCATCCCGAAGCCGCCCGAGAAGCGGCGTTCGGACGAATACTACCAGACGAAGAGCACCATCTTCGGCGCGCTGATCGAGGCGATCGACCTCGCCCAGCTCTCCCGGCTCGACACGGAATCGGCCCGGGACGAAATCCGCGACATCGTCAACGAGATCATCGCGCTGAAGAATCTCGTGATGTCGATCTCCGAGCAGGAGGAGCTGCTCGACGACATCTGCAACGACGTCCTGGGCTACGGACCGCTGGAGCCGCTTCTCGCCCGCGACGACATCGCCGACATCATGGTGAACGGGGCCGACAAGACCTATATCGAGGTCGCCGGCCGCATCCAGCTGACCAATGTCCGCTTCCGCGACAACAGCCAGCTGATGAACATCTGCCAGCGCATCGTGAGCCAGGTCGGCCGGCGCGTGGACGAAGCCTCCCCGATCTGCGACGCGCGCCTGCCTGACGGCTCGCGCGTCAACGTCATCGGGCCGCCGCTGGCCATCGACGGGCCGACCCTCACCATCCGGAAATTTAAGAAAGACAAGCTGACGCTGGAGCAGCTCGTCCGCTTCGGCGCCATCTCGCCCGAGGGCGCCCGCGTGCTGGAGATCATCGGCCGGGTCCGGTGCAACGTCGTCATCTCGGGCGGCACCGGTTCCGGCAAGACGACCCTCCTCAACTGCCTCACGAACTACATCGAGCGCGACGAGCGCGTGATCACCTGCGAGGACGCGGCCGAGCTTCAGCTCCAGCAGCCGCACGTGGTGCGGCTGGAGACGAGGCCGCCCAACCTCGAAGGGCAAGGCCAGGTGACGATGCGGGATCTCGTCCGCAACTGTCTCCGCATGCGACCCGAACGCATCATCGTCGGCGAGGTCCGCGGCCCGGAGGCGTTCGACCTCCTCCAGGCCATGAACACGGGCCACGACGGCTCCATGGGCACCGTGCACGCGAACTCGCCGCGCGAGTGCCTGTCGCGCATGGAATCCCTGATCACCATGGGTGGCTTTTCCCTGCCCTCCCGGACCATCAAGGAGATGATCGCCTCCTCCATCGACGTGATCGTCCAGGCCGCCCGCCTCCGCGACGGGTCGCGCCGCATCACCCACATCACGGAGGTGGTCGGGATGGAGGGCGACATCATCACGACCCAGGACCTCGTGATCTACGACATCACGGGCGAGGACGCGGCAGGACGCCTGCTCGGACGGCACCGGTCCACCGGCATCGGGCGGCCCAAGTTCTGGGACCGGGCGCGGTATTTCGGCGAGGAAACGCGCCTCGCGGCCACGCTCGACGCCATGGAAGTCACGGAGGACGCCGCCACGTGATCTCCTCCCACCTCGCCGGAATCGTACTGGCCGCGATAGCGGCCGGCGGGCTGGCCTACGTGTTCGTCTACCCGCTGCTCTCGGGCGAGAAGCGGGCTGAGAAGCGCAAGAAGGCGCTCGTCGGCGAAGGCGCGCCGCGCGCCGGGGAGCGGAACCGCAGCGGTGCCGACCGGCGCGACCAGGTGGCGCAGAGCCTGAAGGAGCTCGACCAGCGCGAGAAGTCCCGCAACACGGTGACCATCGAGGGCCGCATCGCGCAGGCCGGGCTCACCTGGACCAAGCAGCGCTTCTACGTGGTCAGCGCCGTGACAGGGCTCGTGCTCGCCCTGGCGTTGTTCGCCTTGACCACCAGCCCTTTCCTGGCGGCGGGCGGTCTCGTGGTGGGCGGGCTCGGCGTGCCCCGCTGGTTCCTGGGTTTCAGGAAGAAGCGCCGCATCGGCCGCTACCTCGAGGAGCTTCCGAACGCGATCGACGTGATCGTACGGGGCATCCGGTCCGGCCTGCCTGTCGGCGATTGCCTGCGGATCATCGCGTCCGAGGCGCAGGAGCCGGTCCGGTCGGAGTTCCGCTACCTGGTCGAGCAGCAGACGCTCGGCCTGACGGTCGCCGAGGCCGTGGCCAAGCTCTACGAGCGCGTCCCGGTGCCCGAATCGAACTTCTTCGCCATCGTGGTCGGCATCCAGCAGAAATCGGGCGGCAACCTGTCGGAGACGCTGGGCAACCTTTCGCGCGTGCTCCGCGAGCGCAAGAAGATGAAGGCCAAGATCGTGGCGATGAGCATGGAGGCGAAGGCCTCCGCCTCTATCATCGCGGCGCTGCCCTTCATCGTGGCGCTGCTGACCTACATCACGAGCCCGACCTATATCGAGCTCCTGTGGATCACCTTCGCGGGCAAGATGATGCTCTGCGTCTCGGCGGTGTGGATGACGGCCGGCATCCTGGTGATGAAGAAGATGATCAATTTCGACTTCTGAGCCGGGGCCGCGCGGATGATCTCCCTCCTCTTTGCCAAGCTGGCCGAGCCGAACGTGCTGGCGGCGGTCCTCGCGGCCCTCGCGGCCGGCGCCACCGTGTTCACGATCGCGGCGCCGATGCTGGAGGGCAACACGCTCAACAAGCGCATGAAGGGCGTGGCCGACGAGCGCGAGCGCATCCGCCAGCGCGAGCGCGAGCGCATGGCGAAGGGCCAGCAGAAGATCCTGCTTCGGCGGGAGCCGAAGGCCTACATGAAGAACATCGTCGACCAGTTCAAGCTCGGCGATTGGCTCGGCACGGAGACCGCCAAGGAGAAGCTTGTGAAGGCCGGCTATCGCGGCCAGCAGGCGGAGGTCACGTTCCTGTTCTTCCGGCTGGTGGCGCCGGTCGGCTTCGTCGCCGTGTCGCTGTTCTACCTGTTCGTGGTCGACGATTTCGGGCTGCCGTGGCTGATGCGGATCGCGATCTCGATCTTAGCCATGTTCCTGGGCATCAAGAGTCCCGAGATCTTCCTGTCCAACACGACGAAGAAGCGCCAGCAATCGATCCGGCGCGCCTGGCCGGACGCGCTGGACCTCCTCCTCATCTGCGTGGAATCGGGCATGTCGATCGAGCAGGCCTTCCGGCGGGTCAGCCAGGAGGTCGGCACGCAATCGGTGGCGCTCGCCGAGGAGCTGACGCTCGCGACGGCCGAGCTCTCCTACTTGAGCGAGCGGCGGCAGGCCTACGAGAACCTCGCCAACCGGACCGGGCTCGAGAACGTGAAGGCAGTCTCGACGGCGCTCGTCCAGGCGGAACGGTACGGCACGCCGATCGGCACCGCGCTCCGGGTGCTCGGCCAGGAGAGCCGCGACACCCGGATGAGCGAGGCCGAGAAAAAGGCCGCCGCCCTCCCGCCGAAGCTGACCGTGCCGATGATCCTGTTCTTCCTGCCGGTGCTGTTCGTCGTCATCATGACGCCGGCGCTGATCCAGGTGTTCGGCTGGGGGTAGCGACCGCCGGTCAGCGCTCGCTGTCGAGATGCGCCATCTGGGCGGCCGCGTAGCGCTCGCCCGCCGCCGCTCCCTTCGGCACGGCCTTCTCGATGGCCGCGAGGTCGTCGGCCGCGAGCGCGACGTCCGCGGCCCCCAGCGCCTCCGACAGGCGCTCCCGCGTCCTGGCGCCCACCAGCGGGACGATGTCGCGGCCCTGCGCCGCCACCCAGGCGATCGCCACCTGCGCGACGCTCATCCGGCGGTCCGACGCGACGCGGCGCAGCTCCTCGACGAGCCGCAGGTTGGCCTGGACGTTGCCGTCCTGGAAGCGCGGGCTGTGCGCCCGCAGATCGCCGGCGCCGCCTCCACCCGCCTTCCAATGCCCGCTGATCAGCCCGCGCGACAGCACGCCGTAGGCCGTGATGCCGATCTCCAGCTCGCGGCAGGCCGGCAGGATGGCGTCCTCGATGCCGCGCGAGACGAGCGAATACTCGATCTGGAGGTCGCAGACCGGATGGGCAGCGGCCGCCCGCCGGATCGTGTCGACGCCCATCTCGGACAGACCGACATGGCGGACGTGGCCCGCCCGGACCAGCTGGCCGATGGCTCCCACGGTCTCCTCGATCGGCACGTCGGGGTCGAGCCGCGCCGGCCGGTAGATGTCGACATGGTCGAGCCCGAGCCGGACGAGGCTGTAGGTCAGGAAGTTCTTCACGGCCGCGGGGCGCGCATCGTAGCCGAGCCACCCGCCCTTCGGATCCCGGAGGGCGCCGAACTTGACGGAGACGATCACCTTGTCGCGCCGGCTGCTTCCCCGGAGCGCCTCGCCGATCAGGAGCTCGTTATGCCCCATCCCGTAGAAATCTCCCGTGTCCAGGAGCGTGATCCCGCGTTCCAGGGCGGCGTGAATGGTCGCGACGCCTTCCTGCCGGTCGGACGGACCGTACATGCCGGACATCCCCATGCAGCCGAGCCCCACCGCCGAGACGGCGGGGCCGGTCGCTCCGAGCTTGCGCGCGTCCATGTAGCTCTCCTTCGACGGGATCAGAGGGTCGACGGGACGCTGCGGCGCGCCTCGGCGGCGAGGTTCCAGGCGATGCCGCCGACGATCAGGGCCGCGCCCGCGAAGACGAGCGGGTCCAGCGCCTCGCTGTAGAACCGCCAGCCGACGAGAGCGATCAGCGGGATCCGCAGGAAGTCGAGCGGCATCACCACGGTGGCGTCGCCGTTCCGGTAGGCCTGCGTCAGGCACAGGTGGGAGCACAGCCCGCCCGCCACCAGCACGAGGGCGGCGGGCCATTGCCCGGGCTCGATCCGGCTCGCGAAGTCGGGCGCCGAGCCCAGGAGGTTCATCGGGAGCTGGATCGCGTTCATCCAGAGCAGGATGGTGAAGGTCGGGACGAGGCGGGTCAGGCGCTTGGTCCCGACCGCCACGGCCGCGAAGGACAGGGCGGCGCCCAGCACCACGAAGGCACCCGGCCCGACCGCCTCCTGGCCCGGCCGCAGGATCAGCAGGATTCCGGCGAGGCCCAGGGCGACGGCGCCGATCCGGCTCGCCGTCAGCCGCTCTCCAAGGAGCGGGACCGCCAGGATCGCCAGGAAGACCGGGGCGGTGAACTCGAGCGCGAACACGGTCGCGAGCGGCAGGACGGTGAGCCCATAGGACCAGGCGTATTGCCCGGCGAAATGGATGACGTTGCGGACGAGCTGGAGCGGCAGGCTGCCCGGACCGAATTGCGACCGGAACGGAGGGTGCAGGGCCGCCGCGACGAGCAGGATCGCGAGCCCGCCGGTCGTCCGCAGCGCCAGGAGCTCGAAGAGCGAGAGTGTCCGGGCCAGCGCCCGCACGGCCACGGCCGTGGACGAGAAGCACAGGAGGGCGCCCGCCATCCAGAGGACGACGAGGCCGACGCTCTTCTCCCGCATCTGGGCCTCAGCTCGCGTCTAGGAACAGCCGATAGGCCGGGTTCCCGGTCTCGTCCGTGTACGGATAGCCGAGCCCGTCGAGGGCGGCCGCGAAGGCCTCCCGGTCGGCCGGCGGCACCTGGAGGCCCGCCAGCACCCGCCCGAAATCCGCGCCGTGGTTCCGGTAGTGGAAGAGGGTTATGTTCCAGTCCGGCTTCAGGCTCTCCAGGAAGCGCAAGAGCGCGCCCGGCCGTTCCGGGAACTGGAACCGGTACAGCACCTCGTCCGCGAGCCCGGACACGCGCCCGCCCACCATGTAGCGGACGTGGAGCTTGGCCATCTCGTTGTCGCTCATGTCGACGGCCGGGAAGCCGTGCCCGGAGAGGTCGGCCATGATGGCGCGCTTCTCGCGGCCGCCGTCCCGCAGCTCGACCCCGACGAAGATATGCGCGTCCCGCCGGTCGGCGTACCGGTAGTTGAACTCCGTCACCGCCCGCGTGCCGAGGATCTGGATGAAGCGCCGGTAGCTGCCGGGCTCCTCCGGGATCGTGACCGCGATCAGCGCTTCCCGGCCCTCGCCGATCTCGGCCCGCTCCGCCACGTGCCTGAGCCGGTCGAAATTGACGTTGGCGCCCGAATTGATCGCCACGAGCGCCCCGTCGCCGGGGTCGTTCTCGGCCGCCCAGATCTTGAGGCCGGCCAGCGCCAGCGCGCCCGCGGGCTCGGCCACGGCCCGGGTGTCGTCGAAGATGTCCTTGATGGCGGCGCAGATCGCGTCCGTGTCGACCGTCACGATCCCGTCGAGGAGCTCGCGGCAGAGCCGGAACGGCTCGGCGCCCGCCTGCCGCACCGCGACACCGTCCGCGAACAGCCCGACGCGGTCGAGCGTCACGCGCTCGTCCGCGTCGAGCGCGGCCTTCATGGAGGCGGCGTCGTCCGGCTCGACCCCGATCACCCGCGTGTCTGGCCGCAGGAACTTGACGATGGCCGCCACCCCGGCCGCCAGCCCGCCGCCGCCGATCGGCACGAACACGGCCGTGATCGGATCGCCGTGCTGCCGCAGGATCTCGAGCCCCACCGTGCCTTGCCCGGCGATCACCGCCGGATCGTCGAACGGGTGGATGAAGGTCGCGCCCGTCTCCGCCTCGAGAAGCCGAGCATGGGCGTAGGCCTCGTCGAAGCCCTCGCCGTGGAGCACGACGCGGCCGCCGCGCGCCCGCACCGCCTCGACCTTGATGCCGGGGGTCGTGACCGGCATCACGATCGTGGCCGCGACGCCGCGCCGCGCTGCCGCGAGCGCCACGCCCTGCGCATGGTTGCCGGCCGACGCGCAGATCACGCCGCCGGACAGCGCCGCCTCCGACATCCCGGCCATCTTGTTGTAGGCGCCCCGGATCTTGAAGGAGAAGACCGGCTGGAGGTCCTCCCGCTTCAGCAGCACGGGCACGCCGATCCGGCCGGACAGCCGCGGCATCCGGTCGAGCGGGCTCTCGACCGCGACGTCGTAGACGCGGGCGGTCAGGATGGAGCGGGCGGTGTCCTGCATGGGATTCGGGTTCATGGCCGAACGGGAAGGCGCTGGCAAACGGCTTGCCGGCCGCGACCTCCCCGTGCCCTTCTCCCCTCGCGGGAGAAGGTGGCCCGGCGAAGCCGGGTCGGATGAGGGGGCGCCCGGCATGTCCAGGAATATTCGCCACTTCGCCCGAGAGCTCCGGCGGGAGCCGACGACCGCGGAGGAGATGCTCTGGCGTGATCTCCGGAGCCGGAGATGCGCGGGTCTGAAGTTTCGCCGGCAGGTACCGATCGGGAATTACGCCGCCGACTTCCTTTGTTTCGAGGCGCGGCTCATCGTCGAACTGGATGGGCGGCCGCACGACCGGGCGGACCGGGCGGAGCATGACAGGCGCAGGGATGCGTGGTTGGAGGGGGAAGGCTTCCGGGTGCTCCGCTTCCCGAACGACCTCGTGATCGGCGGCTCGGCGGACCTCGTGCTCGCCGCGATCCGGGACGCGGCCGCCCCCTCATCCGACCTCCGCTGACGCGGAGGCCACCTTCTCCCGCGAGGGGAGAAGGATAGCGCGCGCTCGCGGGTCCGTCCCGAGGATCGCGCTCGGCCAAAGCCGTCATCACCGGAGGGTGATCGCGTTCCGCTTTGCCCGGCCGCGCCGGCGGGATAAGGGTCGTTGCAGGGCACCCCTTGGCACATCTGGCATTCGTCGCACCGCCCTTTCTCGGGCACCTGAACCCGATGGCGGCGCTGGCGGGCGAGCTCGCCGGGCGGGGGCATCGGGCGACCTTCTTCGGCGAGGTCGATGCCGGGCCTCTCGTGGCGGAGCGGGGCTTCGGCTTCGTGCCGCTCGGTGCCCGAACGCACCCGCCGGGACATCTCGCTTCCGTCAGCCGCCGGATGGCCGGGACGAACGGCCTCCTCGGCATCGGGGCGGTCATCCGGGACGTCGCGGCCGCGACCGACATGCTGGCTTCCGAGCTGCCAGATGCTCTCCGAGCGCACGGGGTCGACGGGCTCGTGGTCGACCAGACGGAGGCGGCCGGAGGGCTCGCGGCCCGGGCGCTCGGGTTGCCCTACCTGTCCGTCGCCAACGCCTTGCCGCTGAACGGCGAGCCCCTGGTCCCGCCGCCCTTCACGCCTTGGCGCTACGGCACGTCCGACTGGGCGCGCGAGCGCAACCTCGGCGGCTACCGGGTGAGCGGGCTCCTGCTGCGCCCACTCTCCCGCGTCATCGCCAGGCACGCCGCCCGGCTCGGGCTGGGCGACCTCCGCACTGCGGAGGATTGCCTTTCGCCGGACGGGCAGATCAGCCAGACGGTCGCGGGTTTCGACATGCCCCGCCTGCACCCGCCGGCCGGCTTCCACCATGTCGGGCCGCTCCGGCGGCCGCGCTCCGGCCGGTCGGAGTTCCGGCTCGCGCCGGCCGGGCGGCCGCTCGTCTCCGCGTCCTTCGGCACGCTCCAGGGCGGCCGGA